>NZ_JAAEJX010000003.1:0-96165 GCF_036858155.1 Candidatus Liberibacter brunswickensis
AAAATTAATTTTTTATATTATAGATAAGTTTTAAAATTTATAAAAAAATGAATAATTTAGTTTTTATCTAGAATTTTATATAAGAATTTATCAATGTCATGATAGTGAATACTATTATATATGGTTAACAAATTGATAAAATAATAATACTGGTCTCATTTAAAAAATATATGACATTATATTCCTTTATATTTATTTTGAAAAATTAGATTAACTCTTCTCAGAGTAACTGGATGTTTATTAGGAGATTTTTGATAAATGTCTACTCTAACTTTATTACCAATAGAAAAACAATATCCTCATATAAATAAGTCATCTCATGAAGAAATTTCTCTAAGAGATCTATATCATAGTATCTTAATCAAAGATTTTTCTAAATATGGACGAACAGTAATAAAAAATTTGCGAAAAGAAAAACCAGAACAATATTTGCATCTTATTTCTCAAATTTTGGTAAAAGAAAATACAAAAAAAGAAGATACAGATAATGGAGATCAATTAACAGATGAACAGATATGTGAAATCATCCGATCTCTTGAAAAAGAATTGCAGATTTTCTCGGATTCTAAAAACAAAGATGTTTATGCTTCAAAAATTAAAAATAAAGCGTAATTTTCGGCGTCTTGATTTTTACCAACCTTATGAAAAACAAAAACTTTTCCACCCATTAGGAAAAATAGCGCGTGAACGTCTTGTTATGGCTGGAAATCAACTGGGAAAAACTTTGGCAGGAGCTGCTGAAGCAGCAATGCATCTAACCGGTTGTTATCCTTCATGGTGGGTAGGTCATTGTTTCCTAAATCCAATTGTTATGGTAGCAGGTTCTGTATCATATGAATTAACACGTGATGGTATTCAACGTCTTCTACTGGGGGAGCCTATGTCTCCAGATCAATATGGAAGTGGTATGATTCCTGCAAGTAAAATTATTAATATTACAAGACGTGCAAATATTGCAGGTGCATATAATACGGTAACTGTCAGACATGTCTCAGGAGGAGTGTCTGTTTTATTATTAAAAGCATATGAACAAGGTAGAGAGATAAATGGCAATCAAATACAGTTAACTATGTATGGTTCGATGAAGAACCTCCAGAAGATGTATATTTCGAAGGACTAACTCGTATTAATGCAACAAAAGGATTGGTTTCTTTAACATTAACTCCATTAAAGGGAAGATCCCAGATTATTGAACATTACATATCGTCTTCTACACAAGATAGACAAATCATTCGCATGACTATTGATGAAACACCTCATTATAGTGAGCAAGAAAAAAACAGAATTATTAATAGCTATCCCCTTCATGAAAGAGAAGCAAGAACAAAAGGAGATCCTATATTGGGATCTGGACGTATCTTCCCTATTATAGAAGAAGATATTATCATCAATTCTTTCGATATTCCAGAAAATTGGCTACAAATAGGAGGAATGGATTTCGGTTGGCATCATCCTTTTGCTGCTGTACATCTAGTCTGGAATAAGGAATCAGACGTGATATATGTTGTTAAAAATTATAGATGCAGAGAACAAACTCCTATATTCCATGCAGCAGCTTTGAAATCTTGGGGAAAATGGTTGCCTTGGGCTTGGCCTCATGATGGATTGCAACATGACAAAGGTTCAGGTGAACAATTAGCCGTACAATATCGTTAGCAAGGTATGAAAATGTTGCCAGAATGGGCAAAATTTGATGATGGAAGTAATGGAGTCGAAGCAGGTATATTAGATATACTAGATCGCATGAGATCAGGACGGTGGAAAGTATTTGCAGAATGCCAAGAATGGCTGGATGAATTCCGTCAATACCATCGTCGTGAAGGGAGAATAATCAAAGAAAAAGATGATCTTATCTGTGCTAGTAGATATGCTTTGATGATGAAAAGATTCTCTATTTCTAAGCCTGTATGTTATTCTTGGAAATATACTCCAAGAAAAGTAATATGAAATCATATCTATATAAATACTATGAAATTTCATGAATATAATATTTTTTAAAAAATACTTTTTTATAAAACGATAGATAGCATTTAAAGCATTTTTAAATTTAAAAATTTGGAAACTTTTATCTTAATTTCATTTTTAAAAATGGTTCTTTAATTTCATAATTTAAATAAGAAGTTTAAAATCAATGAGCATGTGTGATAAAAAAATAAATTTTTCAAATAAAATATCGCATTTGATTGCAGATGCAGAAAAAATGCTTGCGGAAAGACAACAGTCATATATTCGTTCACAAGAGTATTATAATGGAATTATGCGTGATGTGATATCTGTTTCAGGCCATTCTTCTGTTGTATCATGTGATTTGCGTTCTGCAATTCGTAAAATTATGCCTTCTATTTGTAGAGTATTACTTACTGGACATAAGTTTGTCGAATATTCTCCTGTAAGACAAGGAGATGAAAAAATGGCTGCTGCTGCGAGTGATTATGTTAATCATATCATCTTCCCAGAAGCAAAAGGACGTGATGCCGTTGAAAATGCTATCTATGATTCTTTATTATCTGGAATAGGTATTTTAACTTGGAGATATGAGTTACAAGAACTGTGTACGACAAGCTTACATACTGGCCTTGATGAGAATTCTTTTATCATGCTTATAAATGATCCTGATGTAGAGGTATTAGAACATTCTAAAAGAGAAGATGAAGGAGAAAAAGTGCATGATATTAGAATTCGTCGAAAGTATTCTAAAGGAAAAGTATGTATTGATGCTGTTCCTCCTGATGAATTTCTAATACATCCTCATGCAATTGATATTGATAAAAGTCCTATTGTTGGGCGTAAATTATATCTTACACGTTCTGATCTTATTTCTATGGGATATGATCGTAAGCATGTTAATAACTTATCTTCTGCATTTTCACATAATACTGAAAATATATGGCAATTCCAACAATATCATAATTCTGAAAAAGCTCTTGAACTTATCGAATACTATGAGTTATACGTCACCGTTGACTATGATGACGATGGAATAGCAGAACTGCGTCGAGTAATTATGGCGGGTGGAACAGAAAATGATAATATTCTTTCTAATGAAGAATGGGATGAATTACCTTTTACATGTTTGCGTGCTATACGTTCGTTCACCACATTCTTTTGTGGGTGACAGTTTATCTGAATCTATTATAGAAATTCAAAAAATTAAAACTGTTTTATTGCGCCAGACTTTAGATAATCTTTATTGGCAAAATCAACCCCAAACAATCGTTCAAGAAGGATCAATCGTTGATCCAGAAAGTGTGCTCAATCCTCAATTTGGAAAGCCTATTCGAGTAGTACCAGGAATGGATATTCGCAGTGTTTTGGGTATTCATAGTGTGCCAATGATTGCAGACAAGTCTTTTTCAATGTTGAGCTATTTAGATCAAGAATTAGTAGATCGTACAGGTATTTCAAATATATCTTCTGGATTGTCGCCAGAAGTATTAAAAAATATGACTGCAACTGCAACTTCTTTGATTGAACAAAGTAGCATAGGATAAGTAGAACTAATCGTTCGAACATTGTCGCAGGGATTAGAAATGCTTTTCAGAGGATTATTGAGGTTGATTATTCAACGCCAAGATAAAGTCCGAATGGTTAGACTCCGTGATCAATGGATTTCATTTGATCCTCGATATTGGAATGCAGAAATGGATGCAAAAGTCAATATAGGATTAGGATCAGGCAATCGTGAAAAGGATATCGCGATGGTTTCTCATCTTTTATCTATACAAAAAGAACTCATGGGAACATTTGGTTTAAACAATCCTTTTGTATCCACTACAAACTTATATAACGGTATCGCATGTCTTGCTGAAGCAATAGGGGTGCAAAATATCAATGAATACTTTAATAAAACCAGATTTAGAAAAATCTTTTACTAGTTATGCTAACAATGAAAAAATAAATAATTTACAATTTGAACAATTCCTTGCTTATACTCGTTTACAAGCAGAAATGGAATTAAAACGTTCAACAATACAGGCCGAAATAGATATAAAAAGACAAAAATTAGAAGCAGAGTATTTATTAGAAAAAAACTTAAAATTGCATCATAAGAGTGTATTGCCTCAACAAAATACCCTTTAAAGTAATGATTTAAAATCATCATCATATTTTAAAAGATTTAATCAAATTATTATTCTTTATAATAAATATTTTACAAAGGAAACTATTATATTATAAATTCGGATAGCCAGTTTTCGGATATAGAATTGACGCATGATCAATCTACAACACCTTGGATCTTTGCAAATAATTCTTTAGAACAAACTAAAGATAACAATAACAATCTTGAAAAGACCATAATAAGTAAAATTGATTATGATCAAGTGTATTTTCCTATACATGATGAAGGTCATTATAAATCAAATATCCAAATACATGAAGAAAAGCAAATAGATAAGATTAGTATTAATGATTTAGATGATCAAAATGATATACAATCAGAGGAGCAATTTAATAGAGATACAAATAAAGAACATTCGAATGACGATGTTCAAAAAATTAATGATTTAAATGAAATATCTCTTGATAATGGTGAAAAAATCACAATTGGAGAGCTAAAAAATGGATATAGTCAACATAAAGAATATCTTTCGCAACAACAAGATATTATAGAACAGAAAAAAAATATCCAAAATCAAGCAAAAATTTTGGCAAATAGTTCTAAAGCATTGGCACAATTAATAAATCATCATATCCCTGATAATCCTGATCCTGTTTTAGAAAAAACAGATTCAGAAACATATCATCGTATTCTAAATTTGAGAAAAAATGCTTTGGATATCATAAATCATTTCGTCGAAACAGGACGAAATCCTGATAACATTGCTAATGAATTAGATTCAGAAATCCTAGAAAAAAAGTTGGAAACTGAAAATAAAAAATTAGAAAGTATTTTCCCTCAAACAAAAGATCCAGAACAGCGACAGTGTTGTTTTAAAAATATATTTAAAATAGGAAATGTTTTGGGATTCCAAGAAGAAGAAATGAAAAATATTATAGATCATAGATTACTTTCTTTGGCTCATTATGCAAAAATAGGATGGCAAGCTCGAAAAACATCTGAAGATGCTTATCATAAAATTAAAAACAAACCTTCTGTTAAGATTACAACTAATAAAGCTAAAAATCATAATCTTCATCGAATATTTTCTCAGGAAAAAGCAATGCAAAAATTGCATCAAACTGGATCTATTTACGATGCCTTGGAAATAGATTTTATATAAAAAAATAAAAAACCAAAATACATAATCGAATAATACTCGATTTTATGATGAGATATACTTAGGTTTTGAGAAAAAACGTGCTTCAATCATCTCATATCTTTCTTCTGTAAAAATATAGATAATTTATAAAACATTACATTTTTAAAGGAAAATTTTTTAGACATGGCTATTGTTAACAACACATTTATTACTTCTTCTTCTAATAAAGAATCTTTGTCGGATGTGGTTTCACGTATCACTCCAGAAGATACTCCTATTTATTCAATGATTAAAAAAGGAAATACGAATTCTATACATCCAGAATGGGTTGTAGATGATCTTGATTCTCCGGGAATCAATGCGCAATTAGAAGGAGATGAATACAGTTTCGAATCAATTACTGCTCCAGAAAGAATAGGTAGTTATACTCAAATTATGCGTAAAAGCTGGATTATTTCTGGCACTCAAGAAGCTGTAGATGATGCGGGATACATATTAAAATATAAGGAACAAAAACTAAAAAAAGCATTAGAAATTCGCAAGGATGTTGAATTCGCTATCGTTAGTTCACAAGGATCTCAAAAAAAATCACCACGTAAAATGGGTTCTTTGAGTAGTTGGATAAAAACAAATGCTAGTAGGGGAAATGGAGGAAGTTCTGGAGGATATGATAATGTAACTGGAATTACTAAAAATCCAAAAGACGGACAACAAAGATCTTTCTCAAAACAACTTCTTGATGAAGTAATGCAAGAAGGATATCAAAATGGAGCTAATTTTCGACATATTATCGTTTCACCATTTGTTAAAAGTGAATTTGTTAGATTTATGTCTGATCCTAATGTTGCATCTTTTAGATATGCTGCATCTGGCAAAAGTAATAATAATACTATTGTTGCAACTGCCGATATATATGATGGACCATTTGGAAAAGTAATGGTACATCCTAATCGTGTTATGGCAAGCAATTCAGAAACTGCTAGAAATGCTTTTTTAATTGATCCTAATACGTTGGAATTCTTATGGTTACGTAAGATTCACGAGGATAAAAATATTTCTAAAAATGGAGATGCCAATAAAGGAATATTGATTGGAGAAGGAACTATAAAAGTTAAAAATGAAAAAGCTATAGGTATAGTTGCTGATCTTTTTGGTCTCTCAAAAACAACTTAAGAAAGATATAAAAATGGATATCTATGATGGTTCTTGGAAACTAATAAGTTATGATCCGGAAACAGGTAGGACAATTTGGTATGCATCAGATAATCAACAAGATGTATATAGAATTGATTATCCTGTATCTCAAGTTATGGAAATTAATCATGCTTGTGCAATAAATAATGGGAAAAAAAATAGGGATTGGCAAAGAATAGCTAGTATTCCTTTAAGTATTTTAAAAAACTCTCATCTCCTTCAAGCCCATACTGAAGGAGATGATGCCTGGGTGAATAAGTGGCTCAATAACAAAGATAACGCTTCTTGGCGTACTTCGGAAGGATACGTATAAAATGGCAAAAGATTATTCTTCTTTATTAATTGATGTGAGTAATTATTCAGAAAAAAAAGGTTTTACTGGTCTTTTTAAGGAATTCCTTCATAGAATAGAAGTAAAAATAAATCGTGAATTGCGTTTGCGCGAAATGGAAAAAAAAGCAGTTCTTTCTCTCGTTGAAGGATCAGTAGAATTGCCAGACGATTATATAGAAATTCGTTTTCTACAAGATAGTAATGGAAATAAATTAGATCATCTTCCTTTAAGTATTTCTATGCAAAAGAAAAAAGGATACATCATTACTGCAGATTCAATTTGCGTTTTGCCTATCTCTTCTGAAGATGTTGTTCTATATTATTATTCTTGTATTCCACCTTTGACAGAAAGTAATCCTGTCAATTGGTTGTTGCATAGAGCTCCAGATCTTTATCTATATGGTTTGGTAGAAGAAGTTGCTTTGTGGGAACAAAAAATAGATAAAGCTTCTACTGCTGGTGCTTTATTCAAACAGTCCATAAAACAATTACAGCAAAATGATACTCGTTTACGTTGGGCTGATAACTCTTTAAACCTTGGTAGATGAACTCCATGAATATATTAACATTATTAAATAATATTTGTGATTTAGTCGGTTTATCTAAATTTGAAACAATTTATCAAAATCAAGATGATAACACAGCTCTACTTGTATCTTTATTGCAGCAATCAGGCGACGAAATATGTTTGAAAGTTGATTGGCCACAGTTATTGCGTGAAATACAAATAAATCGTTTTCCATTTTCTCTTCCTCAAGATTTTCAAAGATCTCTTTTGGAAGGTGCTATTAAAGTATCAGATTCTTCTTTTGCTCGTCCAGTAAGTAGTATTTTTATTGGGATATAGTTAAAGGAATTTCGCATACTCCTTGGTATTGGATTGATGGTCGCATGATAAATCTTTCCGTTAATTCTTCTTCTATTTTTCGGTATTTCTCTAAAAATTGGATAGTAGGAAATAATAAAAAATCAAAAAATATTATCAGTGAAGATGAAGATACTACATTATTACCAGAGGATTTATTGATCAAAAATGTTATTTGGCGTTGGCGTCGTGCACAAGGTTTAAGTTTTTCTGATTACTTACGAGAATTTGATACAGCTATTGATATGGAAGCGATCCTTTGTTCTGGAGGATAAAATGTCTCATTCCCTTGAAAATAAATACTCTGATCAAATGAAGAATACCTCAGTAGAAAATATTTCTTTGGAAAATCAAAATTTCTTATACTTTCCTATTGAAAAACAACAATTACAAGAAAATGAATTTAGTATTTTGCGTAATTTTTGGCCTGATACAAAAGGGCCAATTATAAGAGGAGGATGCAAAAAAATATGTAAACTTAGCTGTAATAGTAGTATTACCTCTGCTTTTTCATATAAAAGTAACAAACTACAAAGGGTATTCATCACCAATAACCAAGAAATATATGATGTTACAAACTATTCTACCATACAATCAGAAAATTTATGTGTATCAAACATGAAATCTGGAGAATGGATTACATTTCATTATACAACTTCAGAAAAAACTTTTTTGATTGCGTTAAATGGTCAAGACGAAAGACAAGTTTATGATGGAAATGAATGGAAGTCAGATAATACTAAAATAACATTTAATGAACATAATAAAAATAATCCTATATATTTTTCATATGGATGGATTTTTAAAAATCGTCAATGGTATATCGAATTAGATAGTATGGATGCATGGTATCTACCCCCTAAATCTTTAGGTGGTGTAGCCAAATTTTTTCCTTTGGGAGGAGTAATGCAAGAAGGAGGAGAATTGCTTGCGGGATTCTCATGGTCAAATGAAAGTGATGATGGATTGTCTACACTTTGCATTTTCTTATCTAATCTTGGAGAATTAGCTGTTTATGGTGGAGATGATCCTGATGTAGAATCTTCTTTTTCGCTTAAAGCTATTTCATATTGGACGTCCATTAGGGAAAAAGCAATCGTCTTTGTGAAAAACGATGTATTGATTGCAACAAAAAATGGTTTGATTTCTATAAGAAATACTATCTTACAGGAAAACAAAAATAATTTGCCTTTATCTTGGCCTATTCAAGAAGAGTGGGAACAAGCAGTCATGGTAGCTCCAACAGGATGGTCGATGACTTTATGGGAGGAAAAGAATATGTTGTTGATTAGTTATCCTCAAAATTCTATTTCATCTCATAAAACATTCGTTATGAACGTGGATCATAATAATCGATGGGCTAGTTTCCATAATTGGTTTACTAAATCTTATGTTGTTTCAAATGAAAATCTCTTTTTTGGAGATTATGATGGAAATTTTTGGCAAGGTGATGTCACTGGATCAGATAATATGCAGCCTTTTACTGCTGTGTATCTTTCTCCTTTTCATGAAATTGATCCTCGTTTAGGATTTAAAAGAAAATCTTGTGTCGCCCATATCTCTCTTCTATCTTGCCAACGTCCATATATCAAATTATTTTCCCGATCTAATTATGATTATACTTATCCTGACTTCTCAAAAGAAACTATTAATAATCATTTAGTGAACAATTGTATATGGGATAATTCTTTATGGGATGAAGTTAAATGGACAGATGAAGTTTCCTTTACAAGAAAGAAACTATTTAATTTTTGTCAAAATGTAGTTGCTTATGGAAATTTTTTAGCAGTCGGTTTTGTGATTGTCTCTTCTGGACAATTTATCAACGATATCCAAATTAAAAATGCAAAATTATTAGTTGAATAAGGGCATAATAAAATGACAATTATTTGGGGTGGAAGTACTAGACCGGCAATTAATCAGTTAATTTCGGACTTTGTTGCAAATCGTATTAAGAATTGTTCTAATGGTTGGAATCAATTTGTTTCAATGGGAGTTTTGAAGAACAATAACTTAATAGCAGGGGTTATATATCATAATTACTGTTCAATATCACGTGTAATAGAATTATCAGGAGCATCTGATTGTAAATCATGGCTGAGTCGAGAAATATTGAAGGAAATTTATAGTTATCCTTGGAATCAGTTATATTGTCAGGCAGTAATTCACCGTATTCCTGATGAAGATTATCCTCAACACCGTATGCTTACTTCCTTAGGGGGAATTAGATATCGTATCCCACGTTTGAGAGGTAGGGATGAAGCGGAAAATATATATGTTATTACCTATGAAAATTGGATGAAAAATAAGATTAATCAACGATCTTTAGTTTGTCATTCATTTTAATTTTTTTTAATATTTTTTAAAAAATATTCATTCTGATTATTTCAGAATTTTTTCTGTGATTTTTTTTGATTATTCATTGCAGATACTATTTATTTTATTTCTAGTAAAACAATAAAAATACAATTTATATTAATTATTTAGTCATACTGCAATTACACTACTAGCGATTGCAAAAAACACTTTCTGATTTATTTTATCTAAAATTATGAGGTTTTTATATGGGGCAACAACAATCGCCTTCTGCTCCTGATCCTAAACTATTTCTTCCCAGGAATTATCGGGGAATATTACTAATTCTTTGATTAATGCGCATAGAGAGAATATGGATTAGATTACACCAGATAGTATCTTAAAGTATAAACAAGATGGTATAGATAAAATAGTGGATCCTTTTATTGGTCGAGAAATATCTATGCCACACTACGTCCAAGAATATTCATTGCATCCCATCCAACAAGATATTCATGATCGAAAAAATATGAATAGTCTTTTATTATCGGATCTCCTGAATCAGAAGATAAAAGATCTTTTTCCTAATAATAATAACGTTAATATTAAGAAAGATGTTTTTACTATGATTATCCTATAAGTGAATCTCATCAATATGAAAAATCTTTTTTAGATCGTTTACAGCCATTATTAAAAAAAGATCGTGAAGATTTAGAAACAAAATTATATAATAAAGGATTTAATCCAGGATCTGTTGCTTGGAATAGATCAATAGATGAAATAAATAGAAAATCAAATGATTTACGACTATCTGCATTTTTAAAAGCTGCTGAGGAACAAGATCGTTTAGATAATATACAAGCTAGACGTGCTTATTTTCATAATCTTGCTCAAGCACAAGAAGAGCATCAGAAAATTGCTAAAAAACAGCATTCTTTTCATGAAATTATGTCTATTATGCAGAGTATTAATCCATATAGATTTTCCGTACCTATCAAACATCCAACACCTATTGCCAATATTGATTATTCGAAAATAGCTCAAGATGCGTATAAGAATAAATTATTAGAATGGAATGAAAATCAAAAAGAATTATATGATACAATCAATACTGGTGTTAAATTGATGCCTATTGTTTCTGATCGTCGAATGAAACGTGATATCAAACCTGTAGCAAATCTATATCAATATCGATATCTATCAGATCCAAAAAATATACAACGAATTGGTGTAATCGCACAAGAAATTAATAAGATTCGCCCAGATTTTATTATTGAAAATAATCAAGGAATACAATCCGTTGATTATGGTCGTCTGTTTAATGTTGCAAAAATAAAGACAAAAAATAAAACGCGATTTGCACAACAAAAGTTCATTATACGAATAAATATAAATCTCAAAATTATCATATTTTTTTGTTGTGTGGTTCTGGCTATCAAAAAATATTTTTGTCGTATGATTTTAATCGCTATTTTTTTTTAAAGGAAAATAAATGCCTCGTATTAGAGAATTGTATACTCTGCCAATTGGATCTAAGGCTTATCCTAATAGTAATATTAGTAGCAGTGCTTATAATAATCTATTAGAAGACCTAGCTTTTGATAACAATTGTCCTCGTCCTATTTCAGCAGGTGGAACAGGTGCAAATAATGCTGTTCAAGCTTGTATTAATTTAGGTATAGACAATGCTAGTAATCTTACCAAAGGTAAAATTATTGAAACTTTATTACCTTTTTTACCTGTACAACAAGGAGGTGGAGAAGGGCAATTAAATAATAAAATATATTTGGGTTGGAATGGAATGCAACTCATGTTGCAAGTTGATTTAACTTCAATGGGAGAAGTTTGGACATCGAAATTAGCTCCTATTGCTTTGCAAAGTTTAGCTGAACACGCTAAAAAACCAGATCATATTGTTTATACTAGCGATTCTAATGAATATTCTTCAATTCCTTTTCATTCTTTTATAAAAGAACTATTATCTTGTAAGGATGATGAAATATTACATAAAATAATTTTCAAAAATGGTGCTAAATTTTATAAAGGTTCCCAGAAAATTGCCGAATTTATGGATGATGGAGATATAATGAATTGTAATCGCCAAAAAACGGTATGGCAAGGAATTGATATTGCTCAATATACAGCTAATGATGCAATAGAAAAAGCAGAACAACGATATATTAAAAAAACTACAGTTTTAAATATGATGAGAGGTCCAGGATATATTTACTTTGATACTGATAATGGTGCTGTAGGATGTAGTTTTTTTCTATCTGATGAAAGATTGAAAAAGATACATGGAAAATCATCATTTTCTGTACTAGAGAGTATTGAAAAATTCAAGTTTATAGATTTCAATTATCTTCCTGAAAGTGGGATGGATCCTTCATTGCGATATAATGTTGGTTTTTCCGCAAATAATTTAAAAGATATCAATGAATTATTCGTTGAGACAATTGGTGATTATATTACGCCTAATCCTACTGTTATTATCCCTTATCTCGCAAAAGCATTACAAGAACTTTTACAAGAAGTAAAACAAAACTACGTAATATTATTGATAAACAAAATGAATTGCATCAAGAGCTATCTTAATAAATTTTATGGATCAAATAGTTTCTATGAAATTTAGTTCATAAGTCATTTAAAATTTACGCAATTGCTTAATAGTAACAATAATTATTTTATTATTTACTTCTATTTTTTAATTATCAGTTTTTCTTATTTAAAATAGTCTTATTAAATATGATTATACTTTCTCGCTAAAATTGAATTATTCATGTTATTGACTGTCTTTATTTTATATTGTGACAGTACATCTTTTTTAATTTTTAAAAGAAATAAATTTTCGGGGATCATTTCATTCATTAGGAGTGATGTGTTCCATAATAAAATAATTTTAGAAGAACATAATATTGAATAGGAAAAATCATTATACAATTAGGAAAGGTTATTGAATGAACTACATAATGAATCTAGTTGAAATATTTCAGCCTGTAGTAGTATTGGGAATTTCTCTTGTTATTCTTATAATCGTTAAAGGAATTGTAGAGCCTTTAAAAAATTTATTAAAATTAACTGAAGAAACCAAGCAATTAGAAATAGAATCTGTACTACGAGATAGTTTGCATAAGGCTGCAAGTAATGCTTTAAGTTTTGCTATATCAAAGTTTCAATCTTCTGAAATTACTCATGAAACTATTAAATTAGCACAAGATTATCTTCGCAATAACAACCCTGATGCTGTAAATCAGCTAAATCTAGATGATCGTAAACTTAACGATATTATTCTTTCAAAAGCAAATTCATTTTCAAATTATTCTGATAATTCTACTACTAAAAATGAAATTGCTAATAATATTATAAAAAATTAATAGCATACTTTTGTATTATTAAAGAATAAAATAAATATGCAAAGTAAAAATTATTATTTTAGATAGTTCCTATGAATCTATAATAAATTTAATTGAATTGCATATTTTGATCCTCCCTCCTAAAAAGAGGGAGGATAATAATAATAATTTAATTATTCTTTATGTATAGAATGTTTTTTTTATCATAATAATTAAATATAATTCTTATTAGTAATTCAATTACATAGAATATTTTTTATATTAATGCATAAATAATTATTACAATAATTATTATATACAATTTTTTTAAAAAATATTACATAAATACTTGTTAATAAATTATATACAACAAAAATATACTAAATATTATTTATATTTTTTAATCATAATACGATTAATTTCTTTTGATTTTATGTATTATATAGTAGCTTATACTCGGTTTTTTTAAAGTTATTATGACTTATACTAAGAACATGTTAAGGAGATTAATAATGAATAATGTAAAATATAACAAGTATTTTGGTAGTACTATTACTAAAATGCTATTAAGCGGATTGTTTTTAGGATTAACTTCTTCTGCAGTAATGGCTAATAATTATTTCTATAGTGCTCCTCCTAAATTTGATGTTTATAATTCAAATTTCTCAAATTTTAGAGGATTATATGCAGGTGCTAATTTTGTTAAGAAATACTCACAATATCCTATTAGTATTAATAATATTTATTTGAAAGATATTGTTACGGGTTATGATTTCCAAGATGGAAGTTTAGTTTATGGTTGGTCATCTAGTACAGATGCTGATTTTTTAAGAACTGAGTATAATATGAACAATGTGTCCACTTCATTATTACTACGTAGTGGTTTTACTTTTGATAATTCAAATTCTTCTCTTTTTCAAAATACTCTTTTATATGGTTTTGGAGGAGTACGTGTAAGAGAGATTGAATCTATAAAAAGTATAAATGATCTTTTAACAAGAAATCTAGTAGATAAAGTTGTTGGTGTAGGAATTGAAAAGAAGATTGCTGGTTTTTTATCACTTCGTACTGAATATGGTTTTGCATTAGCTAAGGGAACTTGTTTGTCATTAAGTGACTGGAGAAAAGGAGACTTTAAATTAGGTGCAGTTGTGCGTTTCTAATTTATTCCATTGTTAATTACAAAATAAAATTTTTTGATCCTCTCCTGATTTATAAAAAGGGTAAGGATCTTTGTTACGTTTATATCGTATTTTAATAAATCATTATTAGTTTTGTTTTATTGCAGGAATAGGACGTGTTTATAATATATAACCTATAATTTTTGATATACTTTTAAAATTAAATTACGATCATTGCTTATTTATAACTTATTTCTATTTTAATAGTTTAAGAAAAATATTTTCTCTAATAAAAGCATTAATTTATATTTTTGACTGAAGAATTTATTTTTATTCTTTGGTATAATATTCTTTATTGTGCGGTAATTATTATGCAATTTAATTGTTATTGAGATTGCATTTATATATTAAAATCATTTTTCTATATTACACTTGGAGAAAATATGCAGAAAATTTCCTTACGATTTCCAGATGATTGGCATTTACATTTACGTGATGGGGAAATATTAAAAACTGTTCTCATGGATACTGTGAGGAATTTTAAAAGATCTCTTATTATGCCTAATACTAGTCCTCCGATTATTACAACCTATGATGCAAGATGTTATCAAAAGAGAATTTTAGATGCAGTCCCTGTAGGATTTAACTTTTCTCCTTTGATGACTATATATTTAACCAATAAAACAAATCCAGATGATGTGGAAGAAGGATTTGCTTCTGGATTAGTTAAAGCAGTAAAACTATATTTTGCTGGAAGTACTACAAATTCTCAACATGGTGTAAGCAGTATTGATAGTGTAATGCCTGTATTGGAAAGGATGGAAAAAATAGGAATGCCACTGTGTATTCATGGAGAAATACCTGATAAGGACATTGATTTTTTTGATCGAGAATTGGTTTTTATAGAGAATATTTTAGATCCTTTACGTAATAAGCTACCAAACTTAAAAATTATTCTTGAACATATAACAACTTCAAATGGAATTGACTATGTTAACAAATCTTATAACATCGCAGGTTCTATTACTATTCATCATCTTATTATTAATAGAAACGCAATGTTTCATAATGGTCTTAATCCACATTATTACTGCCTTCCAGTTCCTAAAAGAGAGGAACATCGTATTGCTCTTCGTAAAGCAGCCGTTTCTGGTAATCAAAGATTTTTTCTTGGCACTGATTCTGCTCCTCATTTAGATTCTTCTAAAGAATCATCTTCTGGTTGTGCTGGTATTTATACCGCCAAAAACTCTCTTAGTTGTCTTGCACAAGTATTTGAACAAGAAAATAAATTAGAAAATTTAGAAAAATTTGTCAGCATCAATGGTGCAATATGGTATGGAATGCCATTAAATAAAGGTAAGATATCGTTGATCAAACGTAAGAAACCCATTGTCTTTGATGAAAAAATTGAAACGCCTATTGGATCTATCACGATTTTTAATCCAAGATTTCCATTATATTGGGAAGTAGCTCTTAATGATGATCTTTAAAATATTTATATAATGGTTGACTCATATAGCATCTATCTGACATAGATAGTTCGTGTTTTTAGTATTATTAGAAGGATTTTATTATTAAGCAGTGATTCTTAATGATTTTTCAGAACAAAATTTAACATCAGAGTTAATAGCTAAGATTCTTTTTGAAATTAAAGCTGTTAATTTTTCCCCTAAAAATCCTTATCGTCTTACTTCAGGAATTGTTAGCCCCGTATACATAGATTGTCGAAAACTTATTTCGTTTGTGCGTGCTCGTTCAACGATTATGGATTTGACTGCAAAATTTGTATTGCGAAATATAGGATTTGAATCTATTGATATTATTGCAGGTGGAGAAACAGCAGGAATTCCATTTGCAACATTATTGGCTGAACGTTTGAATTTGCCAATGATATATATAAGGAAAAGAGTAAAAGGTCACGGTAAAAAATCTCAAATAGAAGGAAATTTTTTCAAAGGAGCGCGTGTTCTTATTATAGAAGACCTAATTACTCTAGGTAGTTCAATGTTTGATTTTATTAAGGTTATTCGTGGATCTGGTGGAATAGTTCAAGATGGAATTGGACTTTTTTATTACAATATACTTCCTGAAGTTTTAGAAAGATTTCGTGAAGATAATGTAAAACTTCATTATCTTTCTACATGGAAAGATGTTTTAGAAATATCAGAAAAACTAAAAATTTTCAACCAAGATGTTTTACAAGAAGTACGTTGTTTCCTTGACAGTCCTATGAAATGGTCAGAAAAAAACGGCGGTGCTGGAAAAATAGATTATAAAAAATAATGTTATCATTATGTAACTTATTTTATTTATTATCAAAAAATACTTATTTTCAAGGCTAGTAAAATAAAAATTACAGCAGATATACGATTTTGTATCTTGATAATCTTAGGACTAGAAAATAATTCTCTCAATTTACCACTTA
Source organism: Candidatus Liberibacter brunswickensis (assembly GCF_036858155.1). Lineage (NCBI taxonomy): Bacteria > Pseudomonadati > Pseudomonadota > Alphaproteobacteria > Hyphomicrobiales > Rhizobiaceae > Liberibacter > Candidatus Liberibacter brunswickensis. The sequence goes on from NZ_JAAEJX010000003.1 coordinate 16,770, forward strand.
TAATAGCGTAAATTAGAAGAACTATACTATCAATAAATACTAACGTAAACGACAAAATAAGAGATTGTGGAATTAAATCACGACTCATATTTAGATATGCAGGAACCATAGCAATAAAGAATACCCATGCTTTTCCATTTGTAAAATCTGTAATAAAACCTTTGGTAAAACGTTCTAATTTGCTAGACATAGGAATCTTATCTAAAGGAAGATCATTAAAGGGAGAATTCCAAGTGCTCCAAGCAGAATATAACAACCAAAAAGTTCCTAGTACTTTAATAACCATCATTGCATAGGTCAAATTAGATAAAAATTTTGTTCCTAAAGTAACTGACAACATCAAGATAAATACTGCTACTTCTTGTCCTAAAATTAGAATTCTAGAAGGGCGCCATCCATGTTGTAATGCGTTATTAATGGTAAGAATATTACCCGGACCAGGAGCGGTAGTAATTACTAGGCAGAAAATCACAAAAGAAATCCATGTTTCAAAACTCACACTTTATTCTCCTTTTTACTTTATTTTCATTATTATATTATAGAGAAAATAGTATCTTGAAAAGTAACAACCGAAAATTTCATGTTTTTAATGAATTTATAAATCACTATTTCAAAGAATTACTTTATATTCTTGTATCTCATTAAATACGAAAATAGTATTTAAAAATCGTGATTTTATTACCTATAATAGATTATATTATTTTTTGCAATAGTAATTTACACTTTTGCATAATTTAAAAATAATATTCAAAATATACCTAATATAAACATTGTTGTTTTATTATTATGCACTTATTTAATATATTACTAATAATATAATTTAAAATTATTAATAAAAATACTAATAATATATTTTCTATTATTGTGATTTATATGAAATACAAAAAATGATATTTAACAAGTTACGTAAGATGAAAAAAATAATTATACTTAAATAAAATCATAGTTAGTATTAAAAAAATATTTTTTTTTGAAATATATTAGATAAAAATCTAATACTATTAATTTATTCCTAATTTTTCTTTTACTATTTTTTGTACTATATTAGGATTAGCTTTTCCTCCAGTAGTTTTCATTACTTGTCCTACAAACCATCCAATTAAGTTAGGTTTTTTTGCTATTCGCGCAACATTGTTGGGATTAGCATTAATTACATCATCAACAATTTTTTCTATAGTAGAAAGATCATTTACTTGATGTAATCCAAGTTCTCTTACGATTTCTTTTGGATTTCCTCCTTTTTCCCATAATATATTAAAAATATCCTTTGCAATTTTTCCTGATATCGTGCCATCAATGATTAGGTCAATCAATTCTCCTAATTGATTGGGAGCAATAGGTGTATCTTCGATATTTTTTCCTGATTTATTCAGTGCACCTAAAAGATCATTGATTACCCAATTTGCGGATATTTTTTTATCACGATTCGTTGCTAATTTTTCAAAATAATCTACTATTGATTTATCAGAAACTAAAACGGAAGCGTCATATAGAGAAATACCAAATTCTTTTACAAAACGTTCTATTTTGGCATCAGGAAGTTCAGGAATTTGTTTTTTAATTTCTTTTATAAAGCTTTCATCAATTTCCAATGGGAGTAAATCTGGTTCAGAAAAATAACGATAATCATGAGCATCTTCTTTAGTCCGCAAAGAACGAGTTTCATTCTTTGATGGATCAAATAAACGAGTTTCTTGCTTAATATGTCCTCCATCCTCAAGAATTTCAATTTGTCGATGCGCTTCATATTCAATAGCATTACCTAAAAAACGAATAGAATTTACATTTTTAACTTCACAACGAGTACCCAATACATCTCCAGGACGGCGAACAGAAATATTTACGTCAGCTCTCATTGAACCTTCTTCCATATTTCCATCGCAAGTTCCTAAATAACGTAATATACTACGTAATTTTGTTAAAAAAGACTTTGCTTCAAGCGAAGAACGCATATCTGGCTTGGTAACTATCTCCATTAGTGCTATACCCGAACGATTGAGATCAATACGAGAAATCGATGAATACTGATCATGAATAGATTTGCCAGCATCTTGTTCCAGATGAATACGTTCAATTCCTACTTCTATTGTTTTGAATTTTCCTGATTTATCTGGGCCTATAGAAACATAAACTTTACCTTCTCCTATAATTGGTTCATCATGCTGTGAGATCTGATATCCTTGAGGAAGATCTGGATAGAAATAATTTTTTCTTGCAAATACAGAGCGTTTGTTAATATGAGCATTCAAACCAAGACCTGTCATAACAGCTTGTTTAACACAATTACTGTTTAATATAGGTAACATTCCTGGCATTGCTGCATCAAAAAAACTTACTTGCGTGTTAGGTTCAGCTCCAAATTTAACAGATGCACCTGAAAATAATTTTGAAACAACAGATAATTGAGCATGCACCTCCATTCCTATAACGACTTCCCAATCTCCTGTTGCACCAGATATGAAAGACTCTGAACGAATTACACGTGTATCAAGTGAGACCATAACGAACCCTTAAAACAGTAATGATTACAAAAAAAACAATCAACAGTAATAGTACTTTGAAACCAATTTAATATTTATTACACAATCATCTACATTATAGAAGACGTTTTATTGTGCAAAAAAATTTATTACATTTAAAAATATATCAAAAATCTATTTGTATTATTACCACCACTTATGAGGTCGAAAGTATCCTGCTTCTTTTTCTATGATGTTTCCTACGCTAAAAAGCATTTCTTCACTAAATGGTTTCCCTATTAACTGTAATCCTAGAGGCATTTTTCGTTCGCATAAAGACGCAGGTATAGAAATAGCTGGTAATCCCGCCATATTAACAGCAACTGTAAAAACATCGTTATAAATATGTCCCATGGAACCAGAATTATTTTCTTTTTTGCCTAGAGTAAAAGCTGATGTTGGTGTAGTGGGTGTTAAGATAACATCAACACCTTCATTAAATACATCTATAAAATCACGCTTGATAAGTGTTCGAATTTTACGTGCTCGTAAATAATGAGAATTATATTTATTATAAGAAAGAACATAAGTACCAATCATAATACGATGTTTGACTTCTTTACCGAATCCAATAGAACGGGTTTTTTCATACATTTCAATAATATCTTTACCTTCTATACGAAGACCATAACGAACTCCATCATAACGAGCAAGATTAGAAGAAGCTTCTGCTGGAGCAATAATATAATAAGCAGGTAATGCATATTGGGCGTGAGGCAAAGATATATCAACAATTTTTGCTCCTGCATTTCTAAGCCAAGAGATTCCTTGCCGCCATGTTTTTTCAATATTATTTGGCAAATTATCAATATGATATTCCTTAGGAATACCAACAGTAATTCCTTTGATAGATTTGCCAATTGCTAATTCGTAGTCAGGAACTGGTAAATCAACACATGTTGCGTCATTCTGATCGTGTCCTGCAATTGCTTTTAATAAAATTGCTGAGTCTCTAACAGAACGAGTAATGATGCCAGCTTGATCCAGAGATGGCGCGAAAGAAATAATACCCATACGAGAACATCTGCCATAAGTTGGCTTTATTCCTACTGTTCCAGTAAAGGATGCTGGTTGACGAACTGATCCTCCTGTATCTGTTCCTATGGAACCAGCACATAAAAAACTAGCAACCGCTGCAGATGATCCCCCTGAAGATCCTCCGGGTGTAAATTTTTCTTCAGAACCAACTATTTTCCAAGGAGAAATAACAGGGCCATAATAAGATGTTTCGTTTGAAGATCCCATTGCAAACTCATCCATATTAAGTTTACCCAACATTATCGCTCCATTATCCCATAATTTTTGCGTAACTGTTGATTCATAATTAGGTATAAATCCTTCAAGAATACGACTGCACGCCTGCATATGAACACCTTTAGTGGCAAAGCAATCTTTAATTCCAATAGGAATTCCTTCTAAATCTCTTGAATTACCATTTATAATTCGTTTATTTGATTCTTCTGCCGCTGCAAGAGCTTCTTGAGCAACTATTTTTACATAAGCATTAATTTTACTGTTAGAGCTTTCAATAGCTTTAACATAGGAATCAACTAGTTCTACGGCAGAAATATCCTTTGATTTTAATCGATCTCTAGCTTCTGAGATAGTCATAAAATTTAATTCTGACATTTCAATAAAATCTCCATTATAAAATTAGCCTATAAAAGTTCTCATATTATTCATTACTCTACGGCTTTAGGTACAATAAAAAAATTATCTTCAACTTGGGGAGCATTTGACAAAATATATTCCGCTTTCCCGCCATCAACGACAACATCAAATCTATGCATCATTTTCATAGGAATAACAGAGGTCATAGGTTCTACACCTTCGACATCAACTTCTGTAATTTTTTCCAAGACATTCAACGTACTGTTAAGTCCTGATAACAATAATGGTATTTCTTCTTCTTCTACTAATATACGAGAAAGCTTAGCGATACGTTTTACATCTGATACATCAATTAACATCTTATGAAATCCTCATCTCAAATGCATTTTGATAATGAGAAGAAAACAATCTTCTTAATATCTATTTATAATAAACTGATAGCTACAATAATTATAAAAAAATTATCTGTGCTATCTGTGAAAAAATATCGTTATAATTCAATACATATATCGATTGATTGGTATAAGGAATAAAGAAGAATAACTCAATACTCTTACTTAATAATTTATAAAATCAAACGCAAAAGAAGGCACTATTAAGATGTCAATACTTCTTATTGAAGACTTGGTCAAGTATCTTAAACCGAATCAACCTATAGCATCTATTGATTTAGGAACGAAAAGAATTGGCATTGCTATTTCTGATCCTAGAAGGAAATTTGCACATCCTCGTCCATTTATTGCCAGGAAAAAGATTACACAAACAGCATTAGAATTACTGTCTTTTGCTAAAAAAGAAAATATTGCAGCTTTTATTATTGGGCTTCCATTGAATATGAATGGTTCAGAAGGTTCACGCGTACACTCCACCCGTGCTTTTGTGAATAATATGATAGATAAAAAAGTATGTGTGCCTTTTGTTTTTTGGGATGAGCGTTTGACTACAGTATCTGCACAACAAATTTTGAGAGATATGGACGTTTCAGAAAAAAAGCGTACTCAAAAAGTAGATTCAATCGCTGCTTCTCTTATTTTGCAAGAAGTTCTTGAGAGAGTTTCTTGTTTAGAATTATCGAAAGAATGAACAAATGATATTAAATACATGATTCATTGAAAATTATTTTTATTAAAATAAAAAAACAAATAATGTATTTATACTTCCTTATAAAACATTTTTATTACAATTAGTATTGTGAAGGTAAAGTAGGAGTAAAATATTATCTTTTAGAATTATCTTCTAATTTTTCTTCTTTATTATTACCAAGAATTGATTTTGCAAAGTTATATGCAATTTTTGCTCCATTTAATGAATGTTTTTTAAAATCACGAATGATTTTTTTCCATAAAACACATACTTCTGGTTTTTCATTACAGATATTTTTTGCATAACTAACAGTACCTTTTGTAGCAAAAATCAAATCTTGTATTTCTGTTTGATTTCCTTCGACATTATTTTCTAAAGAAGACTGTGGATATACATTAGATATAATGATTAAGAATATTGATATCCAAAAAATCCTTTTTGCAATACAAAACATCTTTTTCTAACATCCTTGGTCTGTTTTTTAAATTTAATTTATATACTAAATTAATGGACGTATTATATTATATTAATAAATATGATTATACAAAAGTTTTTTTATAAATAAAATTTAAAACATATTATATTTATATTGTAACGATTGTGAAAGACGATTTGATATATTAAATTTTTTGATATTATTATTTATGAAATGAATGTTGTTATTATATTTGATATTAAGTATAAAAATTTAGTATATCCATTTGGCTTATAAATTTCTTGTAATTTTATTTATGTGAAAAATAAAATTATATTTACTACTAATGAATTTATTTTGATAAATTTTACGTGTTTTTTATTATTGATTCATTTTATAGCAGTGATAATCTATTAGTGAATGATTTTAAGCATTGATAAAAAAAATGTTTAAGGCAAAATATGATAGATTTTTTCAGAATATTTTTAAAAATAATAAGAATATTAATAAAAATTGCATCTCGTAATTTTATTTTTACATCTATGACTATAGGTTATTTTATTGTTTTTGTATTTATATTATATAACGCGTTATGGAATCAAAAAGGAAAACATCCTTCTCCAATTTTTATAACACGTAATCATCAATCAGACCATATTTTATTAGGTTCTATTCTTACTGACGTAGAACAATTGAAAGATAAAGGAATAATATTTAAAGTAGAAAAAGTAGATGAAAAAGGTAATAAAATATTTTTAAAGAAATCTTCTTAGATGGTATTCCTAACGAATATTTTTTTTAATATATCTAAAAGATAGATCAAAAATATTTTGTTAAACTATAAATTTATTATATTGCATGATAAAAAATTATTTTTTCCCTCCCCATAAATCAGGGCTATCAAGAGGGTTTATAACCGTTATTTCTGGGAATAATTTTTTTATTGTTTTTTCTGTTTTGTGATTAAAGATTAGTTTTAAGTTAGGCCCAGCATCTATAGTAAAATACATAGGAATAGATTGTTTACGTGCGTCCCAAACTCTATTCATTCCCTGGATTGTTTCTTCTTGCCAATATAAAATAGAAGGAGATGAAGCAATCATAGTTGCATGCATTTTTAACGAGTTTTGTTCTGAAAATTCCCCAAATTTGACAAAATCTTTATCTATAATAGCCTGTTTAATATTTACAAGATCTATAGGATTTTGTTTTATCCATTGTGTAAAAAAAGGACAATTATTACGTGTAATTTTCATTGCTTCACGTGATCCTATTTTTTTTTCTTTATTGATTGTCTTAAGCAGTCCTATACGTAAATCAGGCCATTGATTTTTCAATGGAATAGCAAAACTATCCATGCCATTTTTATCTGTTCCGCATATCCATTCGGAAAATCCTCTATAAAACGAACGACAAGCACTACCCGAACCAATACGAGCAACACGAGATAAAGATTCATTTTTTTCTGGAATCGAATAAATTCTGAACAATGCTAAAGTTAAGGCAGCAAAACCAGAAGCAGAAGAAGCTAATCCTGCTTTAGTAGGAATGTTATTAGACGTTTCTATTAAAAAATGCACTTTTTCAAATTGACGAAAAAGATCGCAAAAATGATTTATTCTTTGAAAAAAACTACTATTCGGAGATATTTGTTGACCGTTTAGTATGATACAGTCGGTATCTGAATCAATTACTTTAATATGTGTAGTAGTACCAAAAAGACCAAGACTCAAAGAAAGAGAATTATTGAATGGAAGATTTAATTTTTCATCTCTTTTACCCCAGTATTTACATAATGCAATGTTACTAGGAAGAAAAGCAATGCTTGTTTTTTTGATTATAGGATTACATTCACCGATGTAACTACGTATAATACGACGAAGTGATAGGGGCAATATGTATTCCTTTTGAATGCATGTGACAATCGATAGATTGATAAGGAAGAGAATTTATATGTCCTTTGCCTATAGCAATGACACAGTCTCCTAATCCCGATCCAGAAATTTTAGAAGCCATAATATCTGGTTGTTCTCGAAGTTTCCAAACAATTTCAGAGATTTTTGGATCAGATACTCCCAATGCTTCTAATAATCCTTGCTGTTTATTCATTGTTTGTGCAAATAATTTTAAATTTTTATTACGGAGAGCTTGAGCAGCAATAAGACTTAATTCTCCCATAAGATCATAAATTATTCTGTTTATTTCCTTGATTTCTGGATATTTTTTTTCTGTATCAGTAATTTTTTTTAAAACCTGAGCAGTAGGGGTTTTATACCCTGAATAAATGCAGTGTATGGGTAAAATATAGTCAATATTTTCTATTCTGTATTGTTGCATGCTATAAAAAATCAAGCCTCCATAGATAGAAGCAGCAATATCAATTCCTGAAGATTTTCCTTGTACTTTCAAAACAATATCATGTGCTTTAGTTAGTATTTCTTTATGACAAGGTTTTTTTTGAGATTTAAGCATGAGTAGAGCTGTTGTTATTGCAACTGTAATTGCAGCAGAAGAGCCAAGACCCAATCTAGAATCAATATCAGACGTTATTTTTAAATCACATCCGGATGGTGGTTTTATATTTTCAATTGCTGTTATAATAAAAGAGAATAGGGGATTAAACATTGGAAGGTCAATAGATCCACAGTATTGCCCTAGAGAAGAATCTATTTTGATAAGACGATCTTTTCGTAATTTTAAGGATAAATTTATTCTCTTATCAATAGCAAAAGCTAGTGCTGCATGTTCATGGAGAACTCCATGTTCTCCCATTAGAACTAAGCTTCCTGGTGCACTAACGCTGATTTTATACAAGTGTTGTGCCATTTTTTTCCTCTTTTATTTTATAACATTTATATCCATAGCTGGAAGATAATTCTTCTGGATTATATCCGCAAACCAAAACAAGTCCTGCTTTTTCTCCATAAATACTTCCAGCTCCTGCAACTTTTGCAGATCCTCCTTTATTCTCGATATAACTAATGAATCTACTAACTGATTTTGGGACAACACCAATAGATTGTAAAAGTGATTGATTGATACGTATTAAATTATAGGTTTTTTCTTCGTCTTTTTTTTGGATACTATTCATTATTTCTTTGGTAACATAATTAAATTCGCTCCAAATGCCGCTTTTTGAAAAGTGTTTTTCAACAAAAGAAATGCATTCTCCTGTAGAGCTTTCTGGTTTTCCTGTATTTATTGCCCACCATTCTCCTATAAGAGTTTCATTTTTTATAATAGGCGGAGTATTTATGTTCTTTATATATAATATTCCTCCAATAACTATTGTGGTAGAATCAATGACACCAGTTTTTCCATGTTGAAGACGTTCTATATAACTTGTTTCATGAATGAGTTTTTCTTTATTGCAAAAAGGTTTGTTTGTTATGGAACCTAATGCTAGAGATATTGCAGAAATAACAGCAGAAGAAGAGCCAAAACCACTACCAGTAGGAATAGTAGAATGAATATTAAGAGAGATTCCACGAGAAATATTTTGTAAATGACGATTAAAAATATAGAGAATAAGATCATCTGTATTAGTTAAAACATATGAAATTGAAATTTTTTTTTTAATAAAATCGTTATGTCTTTGATCGATTTGATTGCCAATTGCACGACATTTTTCAAAAGAATATTCTGATAGATTTGGATTTATAATTCGTATTAGTGGTTGTTCAATGGTTGTAAGATAAGCTTTTAAATAAAAATCAATCGTCATAGCTAGTGCTGATCCTCCATATAAAGCAGAATACTCTCCACTTAATATGACTTTAGCTGGAGCAATTCCAGTAGCACTAGGATTTTGTAAAATTTGTTTTTTCATAAATTCGTTTATGGTTTTTGATAGCTGTTAAACGAAATTGATTTGTTGTTGTATTTGGAATTATACAATTTCCTTCAGCGGAAGGAACCATCTCTTTATGTAAATCGCAATATACTTGATAAGATACAGGGATACGAGAGTTTATAATAGATTGATGATGTTTTTTATGTGATTTTTTATGATAGTCTTTTTGTATAACTCCTGAAAAAAATTCTGCCATGCAACCAGACCCATAACTGAAAAAACCTATGCGTTTTCCAGTAAGATCTTCTGATCTATGATGATCCAATAAAGATATAAAAGCAATATATAAAGATGCTGTATAACTATTCCCGATAAGACGATTATATAGCATGGTTATTCCAATAGCTTCTTCAATTTCATTAGCAGCAATATCTTGAACTACTGTTTTAGATAAGTGAATATGTGCTTTTTCTGCCATCCTTGTAAAAGGTTGATGATAACAAAAATACTGAAATTTACTAAAATCATGACCATTGTTTTGTTGATAATCTTGCCATGCTGACTTTAAAGATTGAAGATAAATTTTGGTAGAGTATTTTCCATCAACTAGTGCTGTACTGCGATAATTGGGACGCCAAAAATCCATATAATCATTTGTATACATTCCTGTGGTATGCTCAATTTTTAAAATAGATGCTTTAGATGAAATCAGCATTGCAACTGCACCACATCCTTGCGTAGGTTCTCCAGATGAACCAATATCGTATCGTGCCACATCAGAAGCTACGATAAGTACTTTATATTGTGGTGTTTTAGCTACTAATGCGCACGCAATATGTAATGCACAAGTAGCACTATAACATGCTTGTTTTAGTTCTACTACACGGCAAGAGGAATTTAACCTTAAAAGTTTATGAAGCCATACAGCAGCAGACTTAGACTGATCAACGCTGCTTTCTGTTGCAAAAAATAGAGTATTGATTAAATTTTTATCTTGATTTTCTATTATAGGAAGTGCCGCCGCCGCAGCCATCGTGACAATATCTTCGTCAGGATTGAGGACACTCATTCTTTCTTGTCCAATACCTACATAAAATTTATCTATATCTATACCATTTTTTTCTGCTATTACAGATAGATCTATGTATTGATTAGTAGTATAAAAAGAAATATCTTCTATTCCAATTGCCATAATCAAAATACTCCCTTAACAATGTCTGATAAGATCTGTATTTAGGTATAATTCGCTCACACGTTTTATTCCTAACAAAAACATTGATATGACAAATTCTTTACGAAGGGATTCTATTACAGATACAACTGCGTCAGAAGAATCCATAGCTGGTTTTAAAAAAGGCACAGCCAATCCTCCTAGAGAAGCTCCTAAGATAATAGATTTCACTATGTCTAATCCATTACGCATACCTCCACTAGCAATAAATGTTGCTTTTTTGCAGTAAGGACGAGCCATTTCTAAGGCGAAAGGTGTTGGAATGCCCCAATCTTGAAAAACAATTCCAGCATCTTTAGAGCCACGATGACTTTCGACACGGCTCCAAGATGTTCCACCTCGTCCTGCAATATCAAAATGGCGAATTCCTGATTTCAATCCTAATTCTATGTCTATAGTAGAAAGACCGCAACCTACTTCTTTAAGGAGAATAGGGACGTCCATTTCTGATGATAGCATAGCAATTTTTGAACTTATATTAGAAAAATTAGTATTACCATTTGGTTGAATAACTTCTTGCAATGGATTGAGATGAAGAAATAACCCATCTGCTTGTAAAACATGAACAGCTCGACGTGCTTCTCTAATACCAAAATCATAATTTAATTGCACTGCACCTAAATTAGAAATGAGCACTGTATGAGGAGCATATTTACGTAGGGAAAAGCTTTCAATAGCATTATTATCAGAAAACATGACTCTTTGTGAACCTACAGACATTGCTACCTTTGTTTTTTCTGCTGCAATAGCGAGATTACGATTGATATGCTCAATCATTTTATTATTTCCTCCTGTCATAGAAGAAATTAATAGGGGAAATGATAGTCTTTTCCCCAAAAAATCAATAGATGGATCAACTTCATCAAGGGATATTTCTGGTAAAGCTCTATGTATTAGATGCCAATCATCGAAAAAATTTTTTTTTCGATCTACTTCAGAATCATTACATACAATATTTATATGATCAATTTTTCGATCATTTACCATTTAAATGATTCCTTTCTAGACGTAAATGAGCTTTCATCAATTCGCCAGGATTTGTTTGTGCAGCAATAAGAGACAATTCTCCACATAATACCGTTGCAGCACATATTGCTGCAAGACGGCGGGCATTATCTCCCTTTTCCCGTTCTTTAGTACAACCTAATGCTGTCAAATTATCCATTATAGCAGGAATGTTCTTACCATTCCCAACGCATCCTAGAATTAAATTTGGTATTGTACAAGAAAAGTAAAGATAATCATTGTGCATTTTGGCATATGTTAAACCTTGAGATCCTTCAACAATATTAGCAGCATCCTGTCCTGTTGCTAGATAGTATGCAAGTAGCATATTAGCAAAGTGGGCGTTAGCTGAGCGTATACCTCCTGCTAAAAAAGTGCCAATTAAATTCTTTTGCGTATTAAGCCTTATGATATCTTCTGGAGAAGTTCGTAGGTATTTTTTACATATTTCACGACTAATCGTTATTTCTGCTACAAAATTTTTCCCTCTTCCCATAATACCATTGATGGCTGTTGCTTTTTTATCTGAACAAATATTTCCAGAAATTGATCCATAACGCAAATAAGACCAATTTGATAATATCCATTTCATGACAGCATCTGCTGCTTTTGTTACCATATTATGTCCTGAAGCATCTCCAGTGGAAAATTCAAGGCGTAGAAAAAGTAGATTACTAGCTATTTGAGAATGCAATTGAATAAAACGAGTAAATTTACTTGTTTGTTCTGCAACTTTTGATATTTCTTCTTTTCTAAGAATGATTTCTTGTAATGCTGTCAAGGCCATTTGTGCATTTTCTGTTTCAAAAAATATAGAACGTGTCATTTTTTCGTCAATAAGTGTTGCACGTATACCATTTTGACAAAGCATTGAGATATATGCACCTCGTTTTACAGAATACCAAAGTGGATATTCATAAGTTGCAAGAGGAACTACTACTTTTTCTTGCATAACATTTCCTGTTATGTTGATAGGTCCTATCCAATTCATTGGTATTAATATGCTTGATGTTTTTTTCATATTTAAATTTGTCACTTAGAAAGTCTTTATTCTTGTTATTGTTCTACAACTAATAATTGTACGTTTCTATCTTATCCAAGTACAATTATTTTTCACTTTGTTCATAACATAATAAATAATTTATTTTAGAACTTTTCTTTATTTTACATTTTTACATATAAATAAATATTTCATTGTTAAATATCAGATCAAAGAAGATATTTTTTAATAGTAGAAGTTTTTTTGCTATTTCAATAAACTCCTATTATAGAATAAACAAGAAATAATACACAAAATAATATTTCTACAATAGGGTATTTATTTTTTAATAAGGGAAAGCAAAATCTCCGATGATAAGGCCAAAGTAATTGTATGCCAGCTGGTGTGATGATATCTGCGACTAGATGGCTTATATAACCAATTATGAGAGAATCTTGTAATCCTTGATAAGGTGTTTCATGTTCTGATGGGAAAGTATTATATACCAGATATCCATATAATATAACTGCGAATATACTGTGTGTAAAACCTCGATGCTTTAATATACGATAAGGATAAATAAAAAATCTATTAATACGTCGAGAAATAAAAGATTTATGATGATCAATATCTGGTAAATGACAAGATAACAACGATCCCAAAACCACTATGCCCCATTCGGCGTTTTCTAATGACGTTAAAAAATTGATTTTTTTTGCAATAATAATACTAGCTAGGGCAAATATGCAGTGTCCTTTAAAAGTCATTTAAAATCACATATATCAATCGGTTTCAGACAATATAATTCTATCAATTATTAACAATAAGAACACAATTACTTTTATTGATAATTAGTGTTTTATAATTATCTTTTTCTATCATATTTTTTTATCATATATATTATTTTTATGTAGTATTATTGTAATATTTTATTTAAAATAAATACACCAGTTGGCTGGGTAATCGCGCTTCAAAAAAATATTATTTTTTTAGAGTGAGGAAAGTCCGGGCTCCATGAAAACTCAACGTCGGATAACGTCCGGCAAAGGTGACTTTAGGGAAAGTGCCACAGAAAAAATACCGCCTTTAAATCAAAGGTAAGGGTGAAATGGTGGGGTAAGAGCCCACCGCGTTTTTGGTAACAAAAACGGCATGGTAAACCCCGTTGGGAGCAAGACCAAATAGGGATAACGAGGAGCAATTAATGCTCCAGATTTGTTTTCGATCTAGTTATTCGGGTAGGTTGCATGAGGTGCTTTGTAAATAGCATCCTAGATGAATGATTACCAGTTTCCTATATGGAAATACAGAACCCGGCTTATAGGCCAACTGGTTTGATATTGATTATTTTTATAAATAAAAACGCATTTTAATTATTTGACCAGTAAATATTAATAGTTAATATTTTAAATTATATATAAAAAATTTTCTTATAAATAGAATAAATTAGTGTGTATATAATATATTTGTAATTTATAATTGTGGGATAACATATTTCATATCGTATTTATAGATAAAATAAATGGGGTATGTTTTAGTGTGTTGTTTCAAAATCAAAAAAAATATTCATGATTGCAAGGGAAGTATTAGTTTATTAACCGCTATTATATTGACTGCAATTATATTTTCCATAGTGATGGCAGTTGAGTGTTCTCATGCATTCTGGATGAAAATAGAAATACACTCTATTTTAGATCGTTCTCTTTTAAATGTAGCAACACAAATAAAAAACGTTCCTGGCGACGATCAATATAAAAATAAAACAAAAGATATGATACGTCGTAATTGGTATGTTGATTTTCGAAATGAATTAATAACAAATGGATTTATAAAAGAAGCTGATGATTTAATTAACTCTACATCACTATTCATTAGCCAAGAGGACAACAGGTATAATTTGGTAGCCACTTCTCAATATAAAATGCCATTAAATTTTCTTACTTTCTTTCCTTCGTTTAAAGATATTGGTCATATTAAAGTACCAGTAATTAGTTCTATAAAGATAAACTATGATATTAATTATGGAATGGATATTATGATTGTCTTGGATGTTTCAGGTTCTATGAAAATAATTTTGCCTCCAAAAATACCAGAGAAAAGAATAGATGTTGCTACAAAATATATAATTTCAATGTTAGATAATATGGGAAAAAAAATAGATGTTAATAACTTTATTCGAAGTGGGCTAGTAACATTTTCTGATAAAATTGTAGAAATTGTTCCTCTGTCATGGGGTATAAAAAATGTTAGGTCAAAAATAAAAAATGTCATAGTTGAAGGTGGTACAAATACAACTCCTGGACTGCGATATGCTTATAATGAGATTTTCAGCCTTAAAGAAGTTGCAAGTCATCTTTCAAAAGGGCATAATACCTACAAAAAAAATATCATATTTTTGACAGATGGAGACAATAATACGCTTGGAAGCAATTATGATAGTCTTAAATTATGCAAAGCAGCGAAGGAACAAGGAGCAGTAATCTATGCGATTGGCATTCAAATAGATTCTGAGACAGCTAATAAATTTCTTGAGCATTGTGCTTCTCAAAATGGTTTCTTTAAAGTGAAAGACTTATTAAGTGATATGAGTAGTGCTTTTACATTAATTAGAAAAGATATGTTGAAAAAAAACTTATTATATGACAAATAGTAAATTACTATTTTGTTGTTATTACTAAATCAAAATGGATATTAGATAAATATAGTATATTAAATATATTATGGGGAAATATCCTTTTTTATATTAAAATATGTGGAAAAACATTAAAGATATAAATAAAAAGAAATAATTATCATATTGTAATCAAGTTATTAATATATAGTCGTATATTTTTTTCTGCACAATCGATCCTTTTTTGTTATTTTATAATAGAATTGATTTTCTATTTTCATATGTATTCTAGAAAAAACATGATAGATATAATCGCAGATTGAGGGTTTCATTAGGTGAGAATTTATTGAGAATATTTTCTTTTTATTATCTTTTCAGAGTAAATTTTATTTGTATTGCTGTTTTAGGAATGAGCTCTTGCTTTTTTTCGTCTGTTTATAAGGATGATGGTATTGAATATTTTCCAGAAAGTATGTACGGCGTAAGTGCTAGCAATCGTATTGCTTTTGGTAATAAAATACCTATAGGAGGAGGATATTACTTTTTAGGTAAGCCTTATAAGATTAGAGGAAGATTATATATTCCTAGACAATATATCTCGTATGCAGCAGTAGGAATGGCTTCTTGGTATGGCAAAGCATTTCATGGACGTTTGACAGCTAATGGTGAAATTTATGGGACAGAATACATTACGGCGGCTCATCCAACCCTTCCTCTTCCTTGTTATGTTCGTGTAACTAATTTAGAAAATGGTATATCTCTTGTTGTGCGTGTTAATGACCGAGGTCCTTATCATAATAATCGTCTTATCGATTTGTCTAATGCAGCAGCAAAAATTCTCAGAATTGAGGAAAGGGGAGTATCAAAGGTTCATGTAGAATATCTTGGAATGGCGACGTTAAAAGCTAATGATCAAGAATATCTCAGGTCTACTGTTGAATTTCAAAGGAAGTCTATAAGGATGCCTTTAGGATGTAAGTATCGTGAAGAAGTTGTCAAGATACCTTTTCTTTTAACACGTAGTCATATTGTTAGTTTGGACAACTGTGATGATGACAGTTTGCAAAAATATCGTGATATATCTTTAAAAAAGCAAAGAGATACGAATCTTATTCCAATTCCTACTGATTATTCCAAAAGTAGAAAAATAAAAAAAGTGCCAATACCATCCAAAGTATAAGCTATTATACCGCCATAATAAATTAATGCGTTATATAAAAAACACTATAAAAATTTTTTATAATCATGGTTTTTCAAAAATATATTATTTAAAAAATAATTTAGATAATATTCCAATGGAATTTAATAAAGAAGGAATAGATTAGAATATTTTTATTAATTAACTATTCCTTCTTTAAGTATTACTCATTCTTTTCTTCTGGAATACTATTATCTTCGTCAGATTCGCGTGCAATCTCGTTTTTTAGATAAGCAAGATCTATAAAATAATCGGATTGGCGACGTAATTGATCGGACACCATAGAAGGATTGGATAAAACCGTTGAAACAATCGTAACCTTTTTTGCTCTTCTTTGAAGAGCTGATGTTAAAGTTACGAAATCTCCATCTCCTGAAAAGATAACGAGATGTTCTACTCCTTCTGATTGTTCGAAAGCATCTACTGCTAGATCTACATTCATACTTGTTTTTACTCTTTTTCTTCCATTAACTTCTGTAAATTCCCTAGCCGTTTTTGAAACTACTTGGAACCCATTATAATGCAACCAATCAAGCAAAGGATGTAATGGTGAAAATTGCTGTTCTGAATCTTCAAGAACAGTAGTGTAGTAGTATGCCCTAAGTACTCTAGCACGTGATTTGAATGCTTTAAGAAGCTTTCTATAATCAATATCAAATCCTAATGCTTTAGAAGAAGCATAAAGATTAGCACCATCAATAAAAAGAGCGATTTTTTCACGAGGATCGAACATTTTTAATTATTTACCTATTTTTAATCGTTTTACCTAATTTACTTATTAACTTAAAATATCGTGATATCGTGTTAAAATGAAAATAAATATTTCAATAATATACATGCTTTAATTCAAAAAACCATCTTGTTCGACTTAAACGAGTATATTCATGTATTTTGTTTATTAAAAATATGCTTAGGA
This sequence comes from Candidatus Liberibacter brunswickensis, assembly GCF_036858155.1. Classification (NCBI taxonomy): domain Bacteria; kingdom Pseudomonadati; phylum Pseudomonadota; class Alphaproteobacteria; order Hyphomicrobiales; family Rhizobiaceae; genus Liberibacter; species Candidatus Liberibacter brunswickensis. Next base: position 34,131 of record NZ_JAAEJX010000003.1, read on the forward strand.
TGCAATAGGACACTTATATAGTTTATAATGAAAAACTTGAAATGACCAGTATTTTATTGTAAAATGTCGGATAATATGCTTTGTTTAGATTTTATTTTGTTGCTTTTAATTATTTTCGAGGTTCATATGGCGCGTACTACTGTAGAAGATTGTATTGATAAAGTAGAAAATAGATTTCAACTTGTTCTTTTAGCAAGCCATCGTGCAAGGCATTTATCGCAAGGAGCAAAGCCCACAGTTGCTACTGGGAATGATAAGTATACAGTGGTTTCTTTGCGTGAGATTGCAAGTGGGACATTGTCTGCAGATGACCTTGAAGAAGATTTCATCCATTCTCTTCAAAAACATGTTGAAGTTGATGAGCCTGATAATCCTGCCGAAAATTCTGATTTCTCTTGGAATAAACCAGAGTCCTTATCTTTTGGACAGATGTCTGAAGGAGATCTATTAGAAGGTATTGATAATATAATTGCTCCTGATAAAAGGGATGATTACTAAACTATTAAATATTTTTTATTATTCATCATGTGATGTTATCCTAGATTAATTAATCTTTGGCAGTATTTGCTTTTATATCTGTTTCTGTTTCTGTTTCTGTTTCTGTTGCTTTTATTATTCTTATAATATCTATTATGTTAACTTATGGTATAATTGGTATTTCATCAGATACTTATGATGTAACTATTCATATCGCATTGTTAGTGTTTAAAGATTACTGGTCCTTCTATTGTTTCGTCACTTAAAAAAATCTATTGGGGAAAGATTTTTCTATATGATATTAGGTATAGGTAATGATATAATCAATATTAAACGTATTGATGGTTTGTTGCGTAATTTTAATGGAAAATTTGAATTGCGTTGTTTTTCTAAATCAGAACAAAGTATTTGTGATCTTTCTTTCCATCGTGCTGCTGCTTATGCAAAGCGTTTTGCCTCGAAAGAAGCTTTTTCTAAAGCTATTGGCACAGGAATATCTAATGGTATTTCGTGGCAAGATATAGAAATTTTTAATCTTCCTGGAGGCAAGCCATATATTTCGGTATCCGGTCGTGCTTTTGATATACTGCATTCTCTTGTTCCAAAAGGATATAGGCCTGTAATTCATTTAACAATAAGCGACGATTTTCCTTTTGCTAATGCATTTGTCGTTGTAGAAAATAAATTGTTATAAGTATGATATTTTAAAAATAATTATATTGTGATTTCTTCTTTTTTGAATCATAAAAATAATTTGAGGAGAATATAATAAATATGTGGATGAAAAAGAAATGGAGATACAATCTGTTTTTAAGTGATACTATAAAATCAATTCTACAAGCTTTGCTTTTTGCTATCTTAATTAGAACTTTTTTATTTCAGCCTTCTGTTATTCCAAGCGGATCTATGATACCTACTCTCCTAGTAGGTGATTATATTATAGTTAATAAGTTTTCCTACGGTTATTCCAAATACTCATTTCCTTTCTCATATAATTTGTTTAGCGGTCGTATTTTTGATTCTAAACCTAAACGTGGAGATGTTGTAGTTTTCCGTTTGCCAAAAAATCCGACTATTGATTATGTAAAGAGAGTCATTGGTTTACCAGGTGATAGGATATCGATTAAGAATAGTATCATATATATTAATGATATACCTATTACACGTCATTCAGAAGGATATTTCTCGTATCACTATAAAGAAGATTGGAGTATTGATGTTCCTCTTTTTAAAGAAACATTAGATAATAACGTTACATATAAAGTGCTTTCTCAAGATTTTTTATCATCTAGTAATAATATATCAGATTTTTTCGTTCCTAAAGGTCATTACTTTATGATGGGTGATAATCGAGATAAATCAAAAGATAGTCGTTGGTCTGACGTTGGTTTTATACCAGAAGAAAATCTTGTTGGTAGAGCTAGTCTTGTACTTTTTTCTGTTGGAGGTGATACTCCATTAAGTAAAATATGGCTTTGGATTCCAAACATGCGTTGGAATAGATTGTTTAAATTTTTGTGATATCATCATTGCAATATTCAGATATAGAAAAAAAAATAGGGTATACTTTTACTAATAAAGATTTATTAGTAAAAGCTTTAACTCATTCTAGTGTTGCTAGTTCTTCGCAAGAAAGTTATGAAAGATTAGAATTTCTTGGTGATCGTATTCTTGGTCTTTTGATATCAAGATTATTGTTTAATCATTTTGATTCTGCTAAAGAGGGAGAGCTTTCAATTCGTTTTAATTCTTTAGTTAGTGCAGAAACTTGTTTTCAAGTTGCAAAAGAATTAAATATTTCTTCTTTCATTCGTGTTAGTTCTGATCTTAGGAGAGAGGTTTGTAATTTCATTACGAGTATCCAGGCTGATGTTGTAGAGAGTTTAATTGCTGCGCTCTATCTTGATGGAGGTATGGACGTAGCAAATACTTTTGTAGAAAAGTATTGGAAAGATCGTGCTTTTAAAAGTGGAAAATTGCGTCGTGATGCTAAAACTGAATTGCAAGAATGGGCACATGCTAAATTTGGAATTACTCCAATTTATAAAGTTACTTTTCGTTCTGGTCCAGACCATGATCCACGTTTTACTGTGATTGTTAAGATTGCTGGACTTGATCCAGGTCAAGGAATAGATTGTTCAAAAAGAGCTGCAGAACAAATAGCAGCTGCAGAGATTTTGAAGCGTGAAGGAATTTGGATCTGATTATTATATAATATGGAGATTGGTAAAATTATTTTTTCTAACGAACAAAAAGATATTGTACCAGATAATAGTCGTTCAGGATGTGTAGCATTAGTTGGCGCTACCAATGCTGGTAAGTCTACGCTTATTAATCGCTTTGTAGGAGCAAAAGTTTCCATTGTCACCCATAAAGTACAAACAACTCGTTCAATTATACGAGGTATCGTTTCAGAAAAAGAATCACAAATAGTATTTCTTGATACTCCTGGGATTTTTCAAGCTAATGATTCATATCATAAACTCATGATCCGTTCATCTTGGAGTACTATTAAACATGCAGAAATTATTTGCTTTGTTGTAGATAGTAATCGTGGATTAAAAGTTGATGTATGTGATATTTTAAAAGAAATTGGAAAACGTTCATGCAGGTTGATTTTAATTTTAAATAAGATTGATTGTGTGAAACAGGAAAGTTTACTTGAACAAGCTGAAATAGCAAATAAGCTAGCATCTATAGATAAAACCTTTATGGTATCAGCAACAAAAGGCCATGGTTGCGATGACGTATTAAATTATTTATTTTCTAAATTGCCCTTATCCCCATGGATTTATTCTTCTGATCAAATTACTGATCTTCCTATGTTTTATTTTTCTGCAGAAATTACGCGTGAAAAATTATTTTTGTACTTGCATAAAGAGATACCTTATTCTTCTTTTGTAGTGACTGAACAATGGGAAGAAAGAAAAGATGGCTCGGTATTAATACGGCAGGTAATTTATGTAGATCGTCCTAATCAAAGAAAAATTGTTATAGGTAAGAATGGGCAAAATATCAAAAATATTTCTTTAGAAGCAAAAAAAGAAATATCAGAAATACTAGAACAAACTGTTCATTTGATTCTTTTTGTTAAGGTACAAAAAGATTGGATGGATGATTCTAAATATTGTTCACAAATAGAAAGTTTTTGATAAAAATAGTATCGTAAGGAAAATGATAAAATATCATATTAAAAGCTAGATATTTTTTTATGAATTATTATTTTGGTAATTCTACAACATGGGGTTTTAATGAAACGTAAACGTCTTGCTATTGTTCTTGCTGCAGGTAATGGATTTAGGATGAAGTCTTCTTCTTCCAAGGTATTACAGAAAATTGCAGGGAAACCTATGATTTCTTATGTTATGGAAGCAATCGTTTCTGCAGGTATCAGTGATGTTGCTTTGGTTCTAGGTTATGGATCAGAAGAAATTAAAAATATTAATTTTCCTTCTTCTTTATCAATAGAATATTATATTCAAGATTGCCAACAAGGAACTGCGCATGCAGTTTTAACAGCACAGGATGCCATTAAACGAGGATACGATGATGTTATTATCTTGTATGGTGATGTTCCGTTAATTTCTTCTAACACTTTAGAAAAAGCATTTGATAAAATATCTAAAGGATATTCTATTGCAGTAATTGGATTTTATACTAATAATCCCGATGGATATGGTCGTTTATTGACAAAAAATAATGAAATAATAGCCATTCGTGAAGAAAAAGATGCTACGGATGAAGAAAAGAAAATAAATTATTGTAATAGTGGATTGATGGCTATTGATGGCCATAACATCATGAATTTTCTTCTTAAAATTAATAAAAGTAAAATTTCACAGGAATACTATCTCACAGATATCATTGAAAAAGCAAGGTTAGATGGGAAAAATATTGCAAGCATTGATGTCCAAGAACAAGAAGTATATGGTTGCAATAATCGTTATGAACTTTCTATAATTGAACATATCTGGCAATTACGTTTTCGTCGTCAAATGATGATATCAGGTGTTACAATTATTGGTCCAGAAACTGTTTTTTTCTCTCATGATACTATTATAGAACCAGATACAATCATTGAACCTCATGTTGTTTTTGGATGCGGTGTAAGAATTGAAAGTTCGGTACAAATACGTTCTTTTTCGTATTTAGAAGGAGTGCATATTGGTAAAAACACTATTATTGGCCCTTTTGCTCGCGTAAGGCAAGGAACACAAATAGAACAAAATGTTCGGATAGGAAATTTTTGTGAGGTTAAAAAAACTACTATTGGAGAAGGAAGCAAAATTAATCATCTGAGTTACGTTGGTGATAGTGTTATAGGTACCAATGTCAATATAGGAGCAGGCACTATTACCTGTAATTATGATGGTGTTAACAAACATACAACAAATATCGAGGATAATTCTTTTATTGGATCTAATTCTTCTATAATTGCCCCTATTACCATTGGTCGAGGTACTTATGTGGCATCTGGCAGTGTTGTCAGAAAAGATACTCCAGAGGATGCTCTTGTGTTTGCTAGAGCTCGACAAGTTATAAAAGAAAAAGGTAGTTTGTTATTCAGGAAAAAAGAATAATATTTTAACTAATGATTCTAATAGTAGATTTTTTTTACCAAAATATCTTAGTATTGTTGATTGTTTTAATAAATTATATTTCATATCAGTAGAGGTAGTTTTTAAAAAATGTGTGGCATAGTTGGAATTATTGGGAAAGAATCTGTAGGATCGCGTCTTATTGAGGCTTTAAAGCGTCTTGAATATCGTGGATATGATTCTTCTGGAATGGCAACAATTTATGATTGCAAAATTCAATGTATTCGCTCAAAAGGTAAAATATCTGAATTAGAAAAAGAATTTACTACAAATCCATTAAAAGGGAATATAGGTATTGCTCATACCCGTTGGGCAACTCATGGTTTACCTAACAAAGAAAATTCCCATCCTCATTGTATTGATGGAATAGCTGTTACGCATAATGGTATTATTGAAAATTTTTCTATTCTGAAAAAAGAACATTTTCCCTCTCAACAAGTTTTTTTGACTGATACGGATACAGAGGTTATTGCGTGTCTCATAGCAAAATTTATTAAAAATGGTTTTAGTAAAAAAGAAACCATGCAAAAAGTTATGCAATTATTGACAGGATCATATTCTATAGCTGTTATTTTTGAGGACGATCCTGATTCTATTATTGTAGCTCGTAAGGGACCTCCTTTAATTATTGGTCATGGCGAAGGAGAGATGTTTATCGGATCAGATGTATCAGCTTTCGCTTCACTAACAGACAAAGTTAGATATATGGAAGACGGTGATTGGGCCATTATTAATAATTCTGGATTAATAATTTATGATTCACAAGGTAACGAAGTAGAAAGACCAGTTCATGTAATACAAATTGCTCCTATTCTTATCGGGAAAGGTAACTTTCGTCATTTTATGGAAAAAGAAATTGATGAGCAACCCGAAGCTATTTATCGAGTTCTAAATCACTATATTAATCTGTCAGATCATTCAATAATTTCCAATATTTTTAATTATGATTTTGCCAATATATCAGGTCTTCTAGCTTCTTCTTGTGGAACTTCTTATCTGTCTGGATTAATAGGAAAATTTTGGTTTGAACGTTTAGCAGGATTAAAATTTGAAATTGATGTTGCCTCGGAATTTCGTTATCGAGATTTTGTTTATTCTTCCAAATGGTCTTCTTTATTTATTTCTCAATCAGGTGAAACAGCAGATACTTTGGCATCTCTTCGTTATATGAAAACAAATGGTTTGAAAATAGGATCTCTTGTAAATGTTGTTGAATCAAGTATTGCTCGAGAATCAGATTTTGTATTTCCAATTAAGGCAGGGCCAGAAATAGGAGTTGCTTCTACTAAAGCGTTTACATGTCAACTAGTAGTCCTTTTGATTATGGCAATATATGCTGGAAAAGTAAGAGGTCATATTAATGTAGAACAAGAAAGAAAATTAATTAAAGCTCTTGTTGAAGTGCCTCGTAAGATGTTTGATGTATTGCAAAATATTTACCCGCAAATAGAAAAGTTATGTTATGCATTAGTAAAGAGCAAAACTTTATTGTACATAGGTAGGGGTTCTAGTTATCCGTTAGCATTAGAAGGTGCTTTGAAGATAAAAGAAGTATCTTATCTTCATGCAGAAGGTTATGCGGCAGGTGAATTAAAACATGGTCCTATAGCTTTGATTACTGAAGATACTCTTGTTGTTGCCATAGCACCGTATGATCGTTTCTTTCAAAAAACTTTGTCTAATATACAAGAGGTAGTAACTCGAGGAGGTCGTATTATTTTTATCACAGATGAAGAAGGTGCAAGTAGACAAGAGTTTCCATCTTTGGAAACAATTATTCTCCCTAATATGGATGAAATTATTTCACCTATCGTTTTTTCTTTACCTATTCAAATGATAGCTTATTGTACAGCTATCTTGATTGGTACAGATGTTGATCAGCCTAGAAATTTAGCGAAGTCGGTTACAGTAGAATAATTGTTTTTCAAAAGGTATAAAATTATATTTAATGAGAGGATGTTTTAATATGAAAAATGATTCTTTTCATTCCTCTATTTCAAAAAAGATTAGAAATAATTTTTTTTCTGGTCTAATTATATGTGCACCTATTACTATAACAATCTGGTTAAGTTTTTCTTTAATCCATTGGTTTGATAGTTTTATCATTCCTTATATTCCTATTAAATATAATCCCGAATATTATTTTGATATTTATATTCCTGGTTATGGATTATTATTGGTTATAGTTTTTATTAATATTATTGGATTTTTAGGAAGAAATCTCTTAGGAAGATTTGTATTTTTTTTAAGTGAATTTATATTAAATAATACGCCTATTGTTCAACATTTATATAAAAGTACTAAGCAGATTATTCGTACTATTCTAAAAGAGGATTCAAAGTCTTTTAAGAATGCTTGTCTTGTAGAATATCCTAGTTCTGGATTTTGGTCTTTATGCTTTTTGACTGCGGATGTCAAAGGCGAGTTAAAAGAAAAATTTGCAGATTTAGGTCACAAAGATATGGTAACAGTTTTTATACCACCAACTCCTTTACCAACAGCTGGTATGCTTGTTTTTGTTCCTAGAGAGAAAGTTATTAAGCTTAAAATGAGTGCTGAAGATTCTGCAAAAATGTTGATATCTGGTGGTATTGTTGTTCCTGATCATATAATTTACGACGAAAAATCTAAATGTAATTATAAAAAAAATAAAATTTGAGATAGGCTTGTTATCCTGCTTCAATAAATTGAAATACATCGTTATATTGATATATGTATAGAAGTATTCGTATAGATTTTCCTCGGATGCTGGTTAGATTTGGATCTTTTTGAATAATATTTATAGCATCTTTGCGTGCAATTTCTAACAAATAGCTATGAAATTCAGGTTGAGCAATAAGAAATTTTGGCATGCCAGATTGTTTTGTTCCAAGGATTTCTCCTCCTCCTCGTATTTTTAAGTCTTCTTCAGCAATAAGAAATCCATTTTCTGTACTTTTAAGTATTGATAATCTTTTATAACTATTTTGATTCAGAGGATATTTACATAAAAGAATGCAACTAGATTTTTCTTTTCCACGTCCAACGCGTCCTCGTAACTGATGAAGTTGTGCAAGACCAAAGTATTCTGCGTTTTCTATGATTATAATTGAAGCATCTACAACATCAACTCCTACTTCAATTACGGTTGTTGCAATTAATATTTTACAAATACCGTTTTTAAAAGAATCCATAATTGATTTTTTATTAAGATCAGACATTCTTCCATGAATCATTGCAATAGATGATGCAAAATGTTTTTTTAAATCATTAAAACGTTCTATTACCGAAAAACAATCTGATTCTTCTTTTTCATCTATTTTAGCACAAATCCAATATGCTTTTTTCCCTTGCGACAAAACTATTTTGAGTCTTTCGATAACTTTATTTATTCTACTAATAGGAATAATAACTGTTTTAATAGGTTCTCTTCCCTTAGGTTTTTCAGTTATTTGGGAAACATCGATATCTCCTAAAGAAGTTAGAATAAGTGTGCGAGGAATAGGTGTAGCTGTCATGAATAAGACATGTGGATAAGTTCCTTTATTAGTTAACTGAAGACGTTGTTGGACTCCAAATCTATGTTGTTCGTCTACGACAACTAAAATTAGTTTGTGATATTGCACAGAATCTTGAAAAAGAGCGTGGGTTCCAATGATAATTTGTGCCTGACCATTAGCTATACGCTCTAAAACTACTTTTCGTTGTAATTTTGTCATATCTCCCGTAATAATTTCAACACTAATTTCAGTATCTTGCGTGTATTTTTTTATAAACTCATAGTGTTGGTATGCTAGAATACCAATGGGAGCCATAATAACTGCCTGGCCTCCAGATTCTACTGCTGCTGCCATTGCAATTAATGCTACTATTGTTTTTCCAGATCCTACATCTCCTTGTAGGATACGTAGCATTCTATTTTTTTTCGATATATCATTAATAATATCTTTGATAGCAAATTCTTGACTTTTTGTGAGAGAAAAAGGTAAATTTTTCAAAATCTTTTGATAAATATGTCCTTTAACATTTATTGGAATTCCTTCTTCTTTTTTAAATTGTTTTCGCATAAGTAATAATGCGATTTGTCCAGCTAACAATTCGTCATATGCTAATCTTTCTCTTGCTGGAGATCCCCATTTAAAATCTTTCTTATCACGAGGATTGTGAATAATGTTGAATGATTCTGATAAAGAAGGAAAAGATTTTTTTTGTAATAAATATTCTTCTATCCATTCTGGTAATATTGGTATTCTTGATAGTGCTTCAGCTATGATTTTTTTGAAAAAATAATCTGAAAATCCTTTTGTAAGAGAGTAAACTGCTTCAATAGTAGGAAATTTTGTATTTTGAAAATCATGAAAGAATAAATTAGGATGAACCATGGTAAATTGATTTTTTATTTTTTTTATTTGTCCTGTAACTGTTATGTTTCTTCCTTCAAAAAAAATATTTTTTAATTTATAAGTGTTTTTATAAAAGAATAACAAGCTTATTTCACCAGTTTCATTCCTGAGGATGATTCTATAAGGTCTTTTCCCATGAAGTTGCAAAGAAGAATTATGACTAATATAACCAGTTATTGTTACAATTTTTCCATCTGAAATTTCCGAAATCTTTGGACAGTAACTACGATCAATAAAAGATGAAGGATAATGAAATAGGATATCTATAAAACGTATTTCTCTTGCATTATTACGATCTATAATTTTGGATAAAAGAAAAGAATATTTTTTACCGACGCCACGAAAATTTGATATAGGAGAAAATAAGGGATTGAGACAAGAAGGACGCATATTTTATATGATTACAATCAATAATGAACACTCTTATTATGTAGGAGATTATAGCAATATGTTTAAAATAAGTAGAGTCATTAAATGAGAAATGATGTAAATCTGCATTGTAGCAAAATTATCTATCGTTGTTGGAGAAGAGGCACACGTGAAATGGATCTTATTTTAGGATCTTTTGTCGATCTATTTATTTTAGAAATGAGTAAAATTGAATTAGATATGCTTGAATCTATTATAGAAGAGGATGACTCCAACCTTTTTAAATGGATTACAGGAATTGAAAAAGCTCCAGAACATTTGCATACTCCTGTTTTTAAAAGAATATGTGATTATTATTCTACAAATTGTCATAATAATGAAAATAGTCCAAGGAATATCAAATGATATTTGGATCTGATATTAAAAAAATCAATGAAAAATCTTGTAAAAAAGTTACTATTTCTCCATCTATTGCAGGTACTGAAGGATTTATTTTAGGAGAAATAGCAAGCTTTGGTTTATCTATTCTTTATATTTGTTCAGATGAACGTGATTTAATCAATATCAATAAAATACTTAAGTTTGTTGTTCCTAATATTAAGGTGATAATTTTCCCCGCTTGGGATTGTCTTCCTTATGATCGCATATCACCTTCTCCTAGTGTAGTGACAGATCGTCTTTCTTGTATTTCTCACCTTAATTCTTGTAATTCATCTAAAGAAACAATAATTATACTTACTACTGTCAGTGCTTTGATGTGCCGTTCTATCAATCTTATGTCTATCAAAGATTGTGAATTTTCAATAAAATCTAAAGATCATATTAGTATGGCAAAGATTATAGAAAAATTAGAAATCAACGGTTTTCAAAGAGTTAATACTGTATATAAAGTAGGTGAATATGCTGTTAGAGGAGGTATTCTAGATATTTACGGTCCTACTGAGAAATATCCTGTACGATTAGATTTTTTCGGAGATAATATTGAAAGTATTCGTCTTTTTGATTCAGGTACTCAACGTACGATTAGAAAAATTTATGTTTTTAAAATCAATACCTTAAGTGAAGTTGTTCTTACCCCTGAAAACATTAGTCTTTTCCGTGAAAATTATCTTGCAAATTTCGGTGTAACCACGCAAGAGGATCCTCTATATGATTCTATTTCGCAAGGGCGTCGATATCCTGGTATGGAGCATTGGTTGCCTTTTTTTTATAAAAATATAGAAACAATTTTCCCATATTTAAGCGAATTCTATATAGTAATAGATCCTTTTGTTAAAGATACAGCACGTAATCGTTCTCAGTTAATTCAAGATTATTATGAAGCTAGATTACAGTATTCTTCTGACAAAAAGCAATATTCTGTTTATAAGCCTATTTTACCAGAAAAACTTTATTTAAACCATCAGCAATTTGATTCATTGATTCACACTTCTCGTAAATTAATTCAAATATCATCTTTTAATCAACAAGAAACTTCTATTAATAATGTTGTTCATCTTAATATATTTCCAGGAAAAAATTGGGTTCCATCTTCTATAAAACACTTTGAATCTCCAGATAAATTGGAATCAGGCGACAGATTTGATAAATTTTTGAGTTATATTTCTCAGAAAATTCAAAAAGGAATAAAAATAGTCATAGTTGCGTCCTCGAATGGATCATTACAACATTTAACTAGTCTTATAGAAAAGCGTGGTTTTAATAAAATAAAATATATTAATTCTTTAAAGGAAATAGATTCTCTAAGAAAAGAAGAAATTGCATCAGCAGTCATTCCTATTAATAAAGGATTTGAAACATATAATATGATTCTTGTGACTGAAACAGATTTGCTAGGTAAGAAAATAGTACGTCGTGTTGTTCGCAAAAAAAAAATTCATTCACATGATTTAGTTGATTCTTCTAGTATTGAAGAAGGATCTATTATTGTTCATGCAGAACATGGAATTGGGAGATTTGCGCGTTTATTTACTATTGAAGTATCTGGATCATTACATGATTGTCTTGAATTGCATTACGCTGATAATGCAAAATTATTTGTGCCAGTAGAGAATATTGATTTGATTTCTCGATATAGTAGTAGCACTGAAGATGTTACGGTAATATTGGATAAGTTAGGAGGATCTTCTTGGCAAACACGTAAATCTAATTTAAAAAAACGTCTTGAAGATTTAGCACAAAAACTTGTAGATATAGCAGCAAAAAGATCTATTCATAATGTTCCTCCACTTACTGTTTCACAGGATTTGTATGATCAGTTTGTAAAAAAATTTCCTTATGTTGAAACAGAAGATCAAGAACGAGCAATTGATGCAGTAATGCAAGATTTTTCCAGTGGTCGACTTATGGATCGATTAATTTGCGGTGATGTAGGATTTGGAAAAACAGAAGTTGCATTGCGAGCTGCGTTTATAGCAGTCATGAATGGATTTCAGGTAGCAGTAATTGCTCCTACAACTATTTTGGTTCAACAACACTTTAGATTATTCTCTGAACGTTTCAGGGATTTTTCAGTTCGCATTGCAAACATTTCACGTTTTGTAAGGTCAAAGGAATTAAATCTCAATAAAAAAGCCATTGCAGAAGGTCAAGTAGATATTGTTATTGGTACTCACGCTTTGCTTAATCCAAAAATTATTTTTTCTAATCTTGGATTAATTATTGTGGATGAAGAACAGCACTTTGGTGTTAAACATAAGGAAGCATTAAAGGCAACTCATAATGGAGTACATGTTTTAACTCTTTCGGCAACACCTATACCTCGCACTTTACAATTAGCGATAACAGGTGTTAGAGAATTATCTTTAATTAACATGCCACCTATTAATCGCATTGCTTGTCGAACTTCTATTTCAGTTTTTGATCCTTTACTAGTTCGTGAAACCTTAATGCGTGAACATTATCGTGGCGGTCAAAGTTTTTATGTATGTCCTCGTCTCTCTGATTTAGATAAATGCTATGAATTTTTACAATCAGAAGTCCCAGATTTTAAAGTAGCAGTTGCACATGGACAAATGTCTCCTAGAAATCTTGAAGAGAAAATGAATGCTTTTTATAAAGGAGAATACGATATATTGCTTTCTACTTCTATTGTGGAATCTGGATTAGATTTGCCAAAAGCCAATACAATGATTGTACATCGCGCTGATATGTTTGGTTTAGCACAATTATACCAGTTACGTGGTAGAGTTGGTAGATCAAAAATTTCATCATTTGCTTTATTCCTATTGCCTGAAAATAGTCCTTTAACTACTGCTGCACAAAAACGTTTGAGGATTTTACAAACATTAAATACTTTAGGATCAGGATTCCAGCTGGCTAGTTATGATCTTGATGTTCGCGGAACAGGAAATCTTTTGGGTGAAGAGCAATCAGGTCATATTAAGGAAATAGGTTTCGAATTATATCAAAAAATGCTGGGAGAAACTGTTGCGTCAATTAAAGGTCAGAAAGAATTAGTTGATAGTGATTGGTCTCCTCAAATTTGTATAGATGCATCTGTTATGATACCTGAGAGTTATGTCTCTGATATTAATTTACGACTTTCTTTATATCGTAGGCTTGGCAATATTAAACATCATGAGGATATAGGTAATTTTAAAGAAGAAATAGTAGATCGATTTGGTCCATTACCTATTGAAGTAGTATATCTATTAAAAGTAGTATATCTAAAATTGCTTTGTAGGATTGCTAATATAAATAATATGGATATAGGTCCAAAAGGTATTATTGTACATTTTCGTAATAAGACTTTTCATAATCCAGAAGCATTGCTACAGTATATTAAACAGCAAAAAGGAAATGTCATTATTAGGCCTGATCAGAGTCTTGTTTTTTATTGTGAATTACCAACTATTAATAAAAGCTTCGTTGAATCAAGAAGAATTATTGATGAGTTGATAAAAATGATTAATATTGATATAAAAAACTAAAGTAAAAGCAGTTATCAAAATAACATAGTATGACAAGAATAGGCTTGAAATGTGCACTGGCAAGATGATGCAATAGTTATTGGGATACGTTGTTATGGTGAAAAAAATATTATTCTGGAAGTAATTACTCGCCATTATGGTCGTCATTTAGGATTTGTGAGAAATGGACAATCTCGTTATATGCAGACGATTTTGCAGGCGGGAAACTTAGTAAGAATTAATTGGAGATCAAGATTAGCTCAAGATTTAGGAGAATTTCGTCTTGAAATTATTGAGTATAATTGTTTGAAACTACTTTCTTGTTCTTTATCTCTTTATGGTATTCAATCCATTATTTATCTTTTTCGATTTTTACCTGAACGAGATCCATGCTCAGATCTTTATGATCTGCTTAATGTATTTCTCAATTGCCATAAGGTTCCCTCTATAATAGGAAGAATTTTTATTCAAATTGAACTTATGCTTTTAAAAAGTATTGGATTTGGACTTGATCTGACAAAATGTGTTGTAACAGGTGTTAACAATGATTTACTATGGGTTTCTCCAAAATCTGGTGGTGCTGTCTGTCGTTCAGTGGGGCTTCCTTATGCACGGAAAATGCTGATATTACCATCATTTCTGTGGAAGGAGGAACAAATAATAGACGCTGATTCTCTTAAACATGCTTTTCAATTAACAGGTTATTTTTTAGATAAATATGCTTTTCAAAATAATATTATTCATGACCATGCTCGTAGAAAAAAATTTTTAAATAAATTATTGGAATTACTTTAGATGTTTTTTTTGGTATTAAAATATTAAAGCAATGTTTTATTTATTTAGCACTCTTACGGTAATTGGATTTTTTAAAGAATAGGAAATTAATCGCAAATCTGACATATTATGTGACGTTTTTTTCCAAAAGAAAGTTTTAAAACACCAGTAGAATCAAAATCCTGTAGTTTAATTTGCAATTTTTCATTTAAAATTGTTTTATCATTTATTTTGATAGCATTACCTTTTATATGGCGATTTGCTTCACTCATTGAAGTAGCAAATCCTGCTTTTACAATAAGATTTACAATATTTATCCCTAAATTTACTTCATTTTTCGAGATAGATATAGTTGGCATATGTTGCGAGTATATTTTCATATCAAAACACTCTGTGGCGGCATTTTCTGCTTTTTCTGCTTCTTCTTTTCCATGTACCATTTTGGTTATTTCTGTTGCTATTATCTTTTTTGCTTCGTTTATTTCTTTTCCCTTTAATTTCGATATTCGATTAATTTCTGACATTGGTAAATCTGTTAGCCTCTTTGCAAAATTTACTACATCAGCATCATCGATATTGCGCCAGTATTGCCAAAAATCATATGGAGAAGTTTTTTCTCTGTTTAGCCAAATAGATCCTTTTAGTGTTTTTCCCATTTTATTACCAGAAGAAGTAGTAAGAAGAGGAGAAGTAAGAGCAAATAATTGTTGAGTTTTTAAGCGTTCTCCAAGATCAATTCCACATATAATATTTCCCCATTGATCTGATCCTCCCATTTGGAGACAACAATCATAATTTTTTGAAAGTTCTACAAAGTCATAAGCCTGTAAAATCATGTAGTTAAATTCTAGAAAAGAAAGAGATTGGTCACGATGTAAGCGTGATTTTACAGATTCAAAAGATAGCATTCTGTTGATAGAGAAATAACTGCCAACTTCTCGTAAAAAATCAATGTATTTAATTGAAAACAACCAATCTTCGTTATTTAGCATCAAAGCATCATTCTTCCCATTTCCATATTTTATAAAAGAAGAAAATATACCTTGAATGTTTTCAATATTCTGTTTAATTTCTTTGTGGCTCATCATTCTTCTACTTTCATCCCTAAAAGAAGGATCTCCAATCATACCAGTACCTCCTCCCATAAGAGAGATTGGTCGATGGCCTGTTTTTTGTAGCCAAAAAAGCAACATTAATTGCGTAAGATGCCCTGCATGTAAAGAAGAAGCTGTAGGATCGTAACCAACATAAGCTGTTATATTTTTGTTAGAACATAATTCATCAAGTGCTTTAGGATTGGAAATTTGATAGATAAATCCTCTTTCGGATAAAATATTAAGAAAATCAGATTTAAATGTAGACATACCAAACCCTTGTCTATATATTTTTATTTTTTTTGTAATATGCAGATGCTATCATTGTGTCTTAATAAAGTCTATAAATTTTTATTTTAATAGCATAAATCATAATAAAATCGGTAATTTAATTAAAAATTATTATAATGTTTTTCCACGATAGTAAGAAATTAAAATTCCTATGTATTCTTTTAATGCAAGTTCTGTCAGATAAAAATTAATGCTCATAGGAACGATGCTATAACTTGCATTTATATAATCAGAACATGATGTTTTGGTATTTATTCCTAAATATTGGAAGTATAATTTACTACGTTTCAGATGATAAGCAGATGAAACGATAATTATATTTTTTCCGTTCATCTCTTTGATTATCTTTGAAGAAAATTGTGCATTTTGGAATGTATTTAATGACTTTGTTTCATTTATTATATCTTTTATATCAACATTCATCTCTAAGAGTTTATTACTATATACAATTGATTCTGAAAGACCATGTTTTTGTGGGTCTCCTCCGCTAATTATAATTTTGCAGTGTTTGCTATGTTTTTTACAAGAATTATAAAGCCGTAATGTTTCAAAAATCCTAGAATATGATGTGGGAGATGGTCTAATATCAACTTTATTATGTATAGGTGTTATTGTTGTACCATTTCCAAGTAAAACAATGATATTACTATCTTCATTCCATTGTGGTGATAGCAAAGTTATTTCATAAGAAAACTGCAAATTTTCCAGCAATATCTTTGGAATAAAACCGAAGCCAATAAAGAAAAATAATAAAAAACAAGACCCCATCACAAATCTATTTATGATGGATTTGCGTAACCAATTCCAATATAAAAACAGAAATAAAATCCATAACAATAATAAGAAAAATATAATAACCAATACTTATTTACTTTTATATAATTTACAATCCATATAATTACTAACAAATACTATACATATATATAAATTAATTTATTTGCATCATATCCTGTAAAGAACGACAATATTATTTAACAAAGGAATATCTTCCGCAATTAATATTTTTTTTTAAAATTCTCATATTCAAAGTGAGATTATATTTTACTTACATAGTAAGTTTGTATTTTTGTAATAGCGGAAGATATATTTCCATTTTATTATTCATATGATTTTTTAAATCTATCTTCTATATTTTTTAACATTACCCTTTGATGGTTTGGTAATTTTTTTATCTTCAGTCTTTTTTACGCAACTAACTAAAAGGGGACTAACTGCTAGCATCAAGAAAACACCTATTTTTATTATATTCATATTTTTTTCCTTTATTTACAATTTATAATAAATAATGACTTAAAAATACAACCAATTAATTAAAAATGTTTCAATTAAAGTATTATTTTTATATAATAAAATATAATTTACCATAAATAATATTAACTATTATAAATATAAACGTATAAATAATAAATATTTATTTCAATCTATAAAGTATTCCTTTTCTTGCTTGGCTAGTATTTTTTTTCTTAGGTTTTTTATTTGTATTAGACTTTGAACATCCACTAATCAGAATAGTGCTAATCGCAACTGTTAATATAATTCCTATTTTTTTTATATTCATATTTCCTCCTTATTATATAATTTAAAGATCATATAAATATAATTTAAATTAATTAAATTTTTTTCAATTATTTTATATTTTTTATTTAATAAAATATTTTTATATTATTAATATTAATTTTTTTTAAATATAAAATTAATTTAATATTTATTTTTATTTAAGATTTAATAATATTACTTTATCTTTTTTATATAAATATTTTTTTATTTTAAATAAATAAAAAGTACATGAAATGATTTTGGAGAAAATTATTACAGTATTTAAAACTATAATATTTTAATATGTCTGATTTCAGTTTTCCAAATCAGAAAAAGAACCATAAATACCATCGTGGATTATTTCTTGAACATCAGAAGGATCATAAAGTTCTACTAAAAACTGTGATGGTTGCGATTGTTGGTATCTTTCTTTGTTGGTAAAGTCATGAGTTCGTCGATTGATAGTATAAAAAAGATTACAATTGTTTTTTGCACGGGTGATACCCATGTATGCAAGTCTGCGCTCTCCTTCCAAATCTCCTTCTTTAATTGAAAGTTTATGAGGGATTAATCCTTGTTCCCATCCCGAAATAAAAACTGTATCAAATTCTAGTCCTTTTGCAGCATGCATAGTCATTATTTTGATAAAATTAGAATCGATTATGGAAGAAGTAAAATTAATTGAAGTATTTTCTTGTAGGTTAAAATTTATAATATAACTTTCTAGTGTTTCATATTGTGCTATTATAGATATAAGTTCTTTTATATTATCTAAACGTTCCTGTGATTTTTCTGATTCATTATCTTTCAAACTAGAAATATAATCGCTTTCTTCAAGAATTTTATGTGCAATAGAACCAGGATCACTTTGCTTAGAAAGATTACTCCAACGACGAATATTGTCTATAAAATTTTTTAATGATTGGCGTGCTTTAGGACGAAATTCATTGTTTTCAATTAGTTCTTCACTTGCTTCTAACAAAGAAATTTGACGTTGAGTAGCATGTGTTTTAATTTTTTTAATGCTCTCTTTCCCTATACCTCTTTTAGGATAATTGATGATACGTTCAAAGTTAAGTTTATTATTACCTTGGTGGCATACTAAGCGAAAATAGGCGAGGGAATCGCGAATTTCTTGACGGTCATAAAAACTTATTGCTCCTATCACTTTATAGGGTATTTTCTTTTCAAGAAATGCCTCTTCAAATTTGCGAGTTTGCCAAGATGTACGCACAAGAATAGCTATATTATTTAAAGATAGTCCTTGGTTTTGTACATTTATAATTTCTGTAATTATGGTTGATAGTTCCGAACTATCATTTTGACTGACATGTATTTTTAATTTTACATCATCATTATAATCTCTTGTCGTAAAGAGCCTTTTATTATATCTTTTTTTATTATGGGAAATTAGCCTATTAGCTGTATTTAGGATATAAGAAGTTGAACGATAATTTTGTTCAAGCTTGATAATAGTTGCTTTTTTAAATTCTTTTTCAAAGTTAGTGATATGAGAAAAATGTGCTCCACGCCATTCATAAATGCATTGATCTTCGTCACCAACACAATATATATGGTTACCTTGTTTTTGGTATAGTAATCGTAATAATAAATATTGGGCATTATTAATATCTTGATATTCATCAACCATGATATAAGAAAGATTTTCATGATAACTTTTTAAAATATGTGGATGCTTATTAAGTATTTCAATGGCTTTTATAATTAATCCACCAAAATCACAACTTTTTTCTTTGTCAAGATAATCTATATAACGTGTATAGATTTTTCTCGGAATTATCTCATTTTCCGTTAAAGATGATTCTGGAATTTCCATTGGATTCCAACCATTATCTTGCCAATATTTTATTTTTTCGATAGCTAAATTAATATCGCAATATTCATTTTCTGAACTTTCTTTAAGGATTTGTTTGATAATTGTACGATTATCATTTGAATCAATAATTGCAAAATTATCAGGCAGACCAACTAATTCTCCATGTTTTCTTAAAACACCTGCGCAGAAAGAATGAAAAGTTTTAATTTGGGGAATCTCTTCTAATAAAGAATATACTCTATTTTTTATTTCTTTAATTGCCTGATTAGTAAAAGTAATAGCTATAATTTTTGAAGGCATGATTTTTTTTTTAAATATTAAATGCAATATACGAGCTATTAATACTGTCGTTTTACCAGTGCCAGCTCCTGCCAATACGAAAATAGGATTTTCATTGGTGATTGTAGCAGCATGCAATTGTTGAGGATTCAGTCTTGCAAGATAATTTGATACACGCTGATGATCAACAAAATAATTTTCTAAGAATCCTTTTTTATTATCTTGATGCAAATTATCACCTATAATAAATAATATTTTACGTGGAAATCATAGTACAAATATTTGATAAAAATGTAAGAAAGAAATATACCATTGATATGGATTAACAGATAATAAATTAAATGAGAAGATCAATTCTTTTTGTATCATCAAGGAGGAGGGGATACGTGATAAAAGAGTTATGTTTTTTAATTTTCACAATGGCGATTATTCCTGGATGTTTCTTGACAAATAAAATAAATCAAAAAACAATTTTAAAAAATTAAATAATGAAGATATATCTGCTATAGTTGATAAAAGATTTGGAAATTATCTAGATAAGGCGGAAGATGAATTACAGACGCAGTTACAGGATAAAGAAGGGATATCTGTTAGTCGTATAAATGATGTAATTATATGTAATGTGCCAGTAAACGTTGCTTTTATAGCTGGAAGAGTGATGTTGAATGAAGATTTTTTGCCTACTTTAGCATTGATTGTTAATACTTTGAAAAAGTTTCCTAGTACTTCTATCGCTATTGATGGTCACACAGATTCCGTCGGAACATTAGAATCAAATCTTTTGATTTCACAAGAAAGAGCTAATGTTATTATGAATAATTTGGTAAAAAAAGGAATATCTGCTAATAGATTCGTATCTGTTCAAGGATTAGCTTACAAGTATCCAATTGACACGAATGATAATAAAATAGGACGTCAGAATAATCAACGCGTAGAAATCAAAATTTTTCCTTCTAAAAAAAAGTTGAAATATAAATTTCTTGTTTTTATGGAAAGAAACATTGATTTTTTTTATAAATTCTAAATATTTATCTCCTTTATAATATAATTTTTCGTTGTTGTTTTTATTGTAAAATAATATGTTTTCTTTAAATAACATATTTGAATTGGTTTTATTTTGAAAAATTAGAGGTTTTTGTAAAATAAATCTATTAATTTCTGTTTATATAATATAGCGATATTGTTTTTAAATTTTATTTAGCTGTTTTTTTAATGGATTATTTTTTTGTAAACTATAATTAGGATGATTGCTTTGCGTGGGCGTATATTAATTTGTCTAGGTTTATTATTTTCTATTTTATTGGTTTTTGCTATTCCTTTATTTATTGATTGGACCGATTTTAGAAAAAAGTTTGAGCTTCAGGCTAGTTCTATCTTGGGAAAAACAACAGTAGTAAAAGGTGGAATGAAAATTCGCATTTTACCTTTTCCTTCAATTACTTTAAAAGATATTAGAATTGATTCAAAACAGGATGGTTCTTTTGGATCTAAGATAGAAGATATTTCAATAAACATGGATTTTCTTTCTCTTTTAAGAGGTAAAATTCGTGTTTTTGTGAATATTGACCAACCTTATTTAAATTTTGATTTATCATCTATAAAACAAAAAGATTTTTCATCAGATTTGTCTAATCAAATCAAAAGCAATATAGACATAATTAGTAATATATCGTTTGGAAAAGTGAGTATTAATGGAGGGAAAATTAGATTTATTGATCAAATATCAGATCAATCATACTTTCTATCAGATCTGAATTTTCAAATATATTCTAATCATTTAAATATTGTTTCTCCATTATCTATTAATTCTCTTAAAGGTTCTATCACAGCAGATGGAATAGGAAGTTTTAATAATAAAAAAAGTGCATTTAAAATTACAGCTAATTTTCCAGCTGTAAATAACGCTATTCCTTTAAAAACACAGTTGTTTCCTACTTTTTATCCTTTTATTATTAACTTGTCGGGAAATTTTTTTTGGAATGATAATAATCCTATTTATGAAGGTGTATTTTCTTCTATTGGTGATTTCTCTAAATTATTAAATTTAAAACTATCTATGACAAATTCACTTCTTGTAGGAAACTTTAAATTTTCTACTGGGAATATACGTATATCACACTATAAATTTTACTCGAATCATTCTGATTTTTCTGTAAAAGAAAGAGATGAATTTAATGCACTAAATATTCATTAAAATAACACATACAAAGGAATATATACCAATGGTAAATTGGTTATTATAATTCAAAAATATAAAATAAATAATGGTAATTTTTTTAAGAAATGGACTAGATTGTACAAATAAACCCTAAATTACAGTTTAAAATAAAATAATTCCTACAAATACATTTTACTTAAAATAAAAACGAAAAATTTATTATTTTTTTCTAAAGTTATCTAATGAAATAACTGAAGCAATATTGCTTTTATCTTGTTTTTTGTTTTTATCCTTATAACTATTTTTATTCGAAGAACAAGACTTATTATTAAAACTATCCGATGTTTTGATAATCTTGCATGTCTTTTTTTCTATATCTTCTTCGGTTTTATCAATATTAATATCAAATTCCAATTCAAAATTGACAGAAGGGTCATAAAATCCCTTGATAGAATTAAAAGGGATAGATAGTCGTTCTGGTATATTAGAAAATGAAAGACCAATTTCAAAGTGATGATCAAAAACCTTTAGATCCCAAAATTGATTTTGAATAACTATAGTCATCTTTTCAGGATAGCTTTTCCTAAGGTTTTGTGAGATACGGACTCCCCGAGCATTTGTCGCAAAAGTTATATAGAAATGATGTTCTCCTGGAAGAGATCCAATAGATGCAGTTTCTGATAGTACATTTTTAACAAGACCACGCAGTGCTTCTTTAGCTAAAATATCATAACGAATATGATCATGGTTCATAAAATTATCTACCCATCTAATAAAATGCATTTCCAACTAGTTGAAGAAAAACAATGCAATTATATGTTTTTTTTCAACAAATACTTTTTTTTGTTTGATTGAAACTATAGCATATTATAATCGAAAAAATAATAAAAACTACTTTCCTCAAGGAGGCTTCTGTTGCCAGGTGCCTCCAAAACCCCGCCTGACAGTAATCCCATCAGGAGTTAAAACGAAAAAATCACACTGACTAAGCGGCAGCGGAATTTATTCTTACTTTGTTGTCATTTGCAACTACATTTTTAGTCCGATGACGGTGGTACAATGCCGAACGAACATTCAACCTTTACGCTCTTGTCTATCCTATTTCGCCCCCTTAAACGTAATTATGACGTAACAATATCAAGAACACTATTGAGAAAAATGGTGGAGGCGCCGGGTACCGCCCCCGGGTCCAACAAGTTTATTGCGTT
The DNA here is from genome assembly GCF_036858155.1 of Candidatus Liberibacter brunswickensis. Lineage (NCBI taxonomy): Bacteria > Pseudomonadati > Pseudomonadota > Alphaproteobacteria > Hyphomicrobiales > Rhizobiaceae > Liberibacter > Candidatus Liberibacter brunswickensis. The sequence continues at coordinate 57,045 of NZ_JAAEJX010000003.1, forward strand.
GACTATTTATCGTCATATCTATATCAAAAATACAGCGTTGTTATTATACATGTTTTTTGTTGATATTGGAAGAGCTTAATAAAGAGAAATAAATAATATTTTTATATAGAAAAATGGATTGGAAAAATGCGCCAATATTTAAATCTTCTTCATCATGTTATTACATCTGGTTCGGATCGTAGAGATCGTACAGGTGTTGGAACACGTAGTACTTTTGGTTATCAAATGCGTTTTGATTTATCTAAAGGATTCCCTTTATTAACAACAAAGAAAGTTCATTGGAAATCTATTGTTCATGAGCTTCTTTGGTTTTTAAAAGGAAGTAGTAATATATCTTATCTTCGCAAACATGGTGTAAGTATATGGGATGAATGGGCTGATGATAATGGTGATCTTGGTCCTGTATATGGAGTGCAATGGCGTTCCTGGCCCGATTACGATGGTAATAATACAATTGATCAAATTTCTTCAGTTATTAGTAGCTTGCGTAATGATCCATATTCTCGACGTCATATAGTATCATCTTGGAACGTTGCTTTGATAGATAAAATGGCATTGCCACCTTGCCACTGTCTCTTTCAATTTTATGTTGATAATGGAAAATTATCATGTCAATTATATCAGCGTTCAGGAGATGTATTCCTTGGTATACCGTTTAATATTGCATCTTATTCTCTATTGACGATGATGTTAGCAAGTGTAATAGGATTTCAATATGGAGAATTTATTCACACTTTAGGTGATGTACATCTATACAACAATCATTTTGAACAAGCTTACTTACAGCTTTCTAGATCTCCTAATAGTTTGCCTAAAGTTATTATTAATCCCAATGTTGTTGATTTATTATCTTTTAGTTATGAAGATTTCACTCTTAAATATTATAAACCACATCCTGCTATTCCCGCCAAGGTATCTGTATGAATAATATGCAAGAAATAATTTTAATTTCTGCAATTACGCGTAATAATGTTATTGGCAGTAATGGTAGAATGCCATGGCATCTTTCTTCTGATTTAAAACGTTTTAAAAATTTGACTATGGGAAGCAATATTATAATGGGTTATAATACTTTCCAATCAATTGGTAAAGCTTTACCAGGCAGGACTAATATTGTCGTTACTCGTAATAATAAACATAATGTTAGTTTGATTCCAGGGATAATAACAGCATCTTCTATACCTCATGCGTTTGATATTGCTGCTACTAATAAAGTAGACAGTAAAAAATTATTTGTCATAGGAGGAGGGGGAATTTATGCACAGACGATTAGTTTGGCACACTCTTTATACATTACACATATAGATAAAGATATAGAAGGTGATGTTTTTTTCCCTTATATTGATCCTAGTATTTGGCAAAGAAAAGGAAAAGAAATCATTGTGTATCCAGGAAAAGGAGATGATTATCTAACTAGATTTATAATATACAATCGTGTCTTTTCAGAAAAATTTTTATGATATTTTCATAAATAAATTGCAGTTGACATTATTAAATCATCTGTTTATACAGCAGATTCGTATTATGGATACTATTTTATTAAGAGATTTTGATGTCGTACAATAAAGAAAATAATGATGGACCATGGCGTTCCAAAAATTTAAATAGTTCCAATAATAATGATGGTTTTCCTCCTTTCGATTTGGATTCAATTATTCGTTATTTGAAGAAAAAATTAGATCTTATCCCTTATTTTAAAACCTATGGTCTTGTTTATCTAATATTGTTATTAATTATTTTGCTATGTGCTTTTCAATCAGTATACATTGTTCATCCCGATGAAAGAGCAGTAGAACTGCGATTTGGTAAACCAAAGGATGAGATTCTTTTTCCTGGTTTACACGTAATGTTTTGGCCAATTGATCAAGTCGAAATTGTTAAAGTTATAGAACGTCAAAAAAAGATAGGTAAACCTTCTAGCTCTAATTATAGTAGTGGCTTAATTCTTACTGGAGATCAAAATATTGTAAGTTTACAATTTTCTATTTTATATATGGTAAATGATCCTCGTTTATATCTATTAAGTTTAGAGAATCCCGAAGAAATTTTGAAACAGGTCTCTGAAAGTGCTATACGTGAAGTAGTAGGAAGAAGGTTTGCAGTAGATATTTTTCGATCTCATAGGCATCAGATATCTTTAGAAGTAAGAGAACTTATTCAAAATACTATGGATTATTATAAATCTGGAATATTAATCAATACAATTTCAATTGAAGATGTTTCTCCTCCTCGTGAAGTAGCAGATGCTTTTGATGAGGTACAACGTGCGGAACAAGATGAGGATCGTTTTGTTGAAGAATCTAATAAATACTCTAATCGAGTATTAGGATCAGCTAGAGGTGAAGCTTCTCGTATTCGTGAGTCTTCTATTGCCTATAGAGATCGCATTGTTCAAGAAGCTAAGGGAGAAGCAGATCGTTTCTTGTCTATTTATGAACAGTATATAAATGCTCCTGCATTGCTTCGCAAAAGGATATATTTAGAAACTATGGAAGATATTTTAAAGAAAGGGAAAAAAATAATTATTGATAGAAAACAGGCTGTTGTTCCTTATTTACCTATCAATGAAAATTTTTTTAATATTAAAAAAAAAGATAATTTAGGTGGTACAAATAATGAGTAATAGGTATTTTTATGGTTTTTTCATTTTTTTATCTATTATATCGGGAATTTTAGCGTCTTCTTTTTTTATAGTTGATGCTCGGCAACAAGCCGTTGTTACTAGATTTGGAAAGATCCATGCTGTTTATAAGGATCCAGGACTTTATTTTAAGATGCCGTTTTCTTTTATGAATATTGATAGGGTTAGATATATTCAAAAACAAATGATGCGTTTAAATCTTTATAATATTAGAGTACAAGTATCCGATGGAAAATTCTATGAAGTCGATGCCATGATGACTAGTAGAATAGTTAACCCTGCTTTATTTTGTGAATCTGTTTCATGTGATCGTGTTGCTGCGGAATCGAGATTGCATACTCGTCTTGATGCATCTATTCGTCGTGTTTATGGATTACGTCGCTTTGATGATGCTCTATCTAAACAACGTTCAAAGATGATGTTAGAGGTACGTGATGATTTACGTCACGATGCTGAAAAATTAGGTATTAATATAGAAGATGTACGTGTATTACGTACTGATTTAACACAAGAAGTATCTCAACAGACTTATGATAGAATGAAAGCAGAGAGATTAGCAGAAGCTGAATTTATACGTGCTAGAGGACGAGAAGAAGGACAAAAACGTATTTCTGTAGCTGATCGTAAAGCCGTTTATATTTTATCTGAAGCAAGACGTGATTCTGAAATAAATTATGGTAAAGGTGAGGCAGAAAGAGGGCGTATTCTTTCTGAAGTTTTTCAAAAAGATCCTGATTTTTTTGAATTTTATCGTTCTATGAAAGCATACACTGGTTCATTGGCTTCTCCAGATACCTTTTTTATTCTTTCTCCAGATTCTGATTTTTTAAAATATTTTAATAGTTTTCAAGGAAGAAATACAAGTTATCAGAAATAAGATAAAAACTATTTTAATAAGAAATATATATTATAGTAACATTACAGTATCTCACATAGTATAATAAATATAAAAAAATATCCTTATTTTATTTTAAAATTCAATTTTTATTTATTATAATTCACTATTTCTTCTTTTTTATATCCTTGAATATACAATATTGATTCAAGATCACTATGATCAATACGTATATTTACTTTTTTTGCCAGAGATGGTTTAGCATGGAAAGCAACTCCATATCCCGCTTTTTCAATAATATCAAGATCATTAATACCGTCTCCTACTACAATTGTATCTTCAACATTAATTTTAAGTTTTTGTATATTTTCTAATAGGATCTTATATTTTGTCATGGAATCAATGATTGGTTCAGCAATTTCTCCTGTCAATATGTTATCCTTTACTATGAATCGATTGGCATAGTACTTATCAAAGCCAAGATGTTTTGCAATAATACTAGCAAATATTTTAGATCCACCTGTAACAAGTATGGTAAAACTTCCATTTTTTTTCATAGTATTTACTAATTCGTATCCTCCAGTACTATAAGTAATCTTATTTTCAATTATATGATCAATAATTTTTGTAGAAATTCCTTTGAGGAGGGATACACTTTCACGAAGTGAATCTTCAAAAGAAATATTCCCATTCATTGCACTATAAGTAATATGAGATATTTTTTCTTTTATTTCCATGGTATCTGCAAGTTCATCAATGCATTCTTGTTCTATCATAGTAGAATCCATATCAGCGACAAGAAGTCTTTTCCTTCTATTTTCATGATGATGTATAACAATATCAATAGGTTTATTTGCAATAATAGAAAGTATTTTTTTTTTGTAATAATCGGTATATTCTTCTGATTGAAGTATAATATCGCATGCAATAGAATGTGAAAGCCAGTAAAATACAGAAGAATTTACTACTTGCATTATCTGTTTCACAAGGGAATTATTAAGTATAGGATTAGAACGATGAGTGATAAGTGTAGCAATAAGAGCCATGGTAATGTTCCTTTCTACGAATACTAACGTTATTTTTATAGCTGGTCAAACAGCTAGTGGTAAATCGCTCTTTGCTTTAAATTTAGCACGCAAATTAAATGGTGCTATTATTAATGCTGATAGCATGCAAGTTTATGATACACTTCACATTCTTACTTCTAGACCATCTGATCAAGAAATGAAATCGATTCCTCACTATCTTTATGGTCATGTTCCTGCTCAAGAAGTTTATTCTACTGGTAAATGGTTGAGCAGTGCTATCAAAACAATTGAAGAAGTAAAGAAAAATGGTTTTTTACCAATTATAATAGGAGGAACAGGTCTATATTTCCGAGCATTAATGGGTCAGATATCTGTTATTCCAGACATATCTACTAAAATAAGGGAAAATATACGTGAAAAACTAAAAAAACATGGTTCCCATGTTTTATATAATGAATTACGTGATCTTGATTCTATTGCCGCTAAACAAATTCATCCTTCTGATGCTCAAAGGATTGCTCGTGCTCTTGAAGTTAAAGTATCTTCAGGAAGATCTATTACAGAATTTTGGAAAAAACATTCAAATCCTGTTATTAACCTTGAAAAGGCACAAAAGATCATAATTATGCCAGAGATAAATGAGTTAAAAAATAGAATTATTCTACGTTTTAAAAAAATGTTGGATTCAGGTGCTATAGATGAAGTACGTAATCTATTAAAAATGAATTTATCATTTGATTTACCAATAATGAAAGCAATAGGAGTACGTGATATTATTGCTTTATTAAATGGTGAAATTAATTATGACAGAACATTACAAAATGGTGTAATTGCGACCAATCAATATGCTAAAAGACAAAGAACATGGCTATCTAATCAATTTAAAGATGATTGGATCAGAATAACATCTGTAGATGATTTATTGTAGATATTGATTTATTAAAAACATTTAATAATAAAAAAATTATTATCTTAATTTACGAATTATTTTATTAACTTTAAATTATATAAAAAGTAGAAAATTTCATAAAAAAATATAAAAGATCATGTAATTTTTTTTGATGTTAAATTTTATTTGAACAGATTATGTCTTTAAGAGATATAAAAACATTTAAAACATTCTTTGTAAATAAGTATTTAGATAAAAACAATAATATATTTATTAAATTAAAATTTTTATTGATATTATCTTGTACAGCCTTATTTATCCCAAATGATTCTTTATCATATTATAAATAAAGGTTTATATCATAAAGATAATTTACTTATGGATAAAGAAGAAGTAAGAACCTTAAGGCTTTATGTAGTGTATACGGGACATAAAGAAGTTGTTACATTTAAGCATGGTAACCAATATAACGAAGAAGGATTATCAAAATTAAATCTATTGTTGTATGATCGTCATTCTAAAAAATCTACTAATATGGATCCAAGATTATTCGATTTTTTATGGGAAATACAACAGCAATTTAGTGGATCAAAGTATATTTATATATTATCTGGATTTCGTACTGAAGAAACTAATAGAATGTTGAAAAAGCGTAATAATAAAGTAGCAATGAGAAGTCAACATGTTTTGGGAAAAGCAGTTGATTTTTATATTCCAGAAGTTTCTATAAAAAATTTATATAAGGTAGCCGTACGTCTTAAAAAAAAGGGGGGGTAGGTTATTATCCAAAATTTCTTCATATAGATGTTGGAGAAGTTCGTTTTTGGCTATGAGATTATGAAAATCTCCCATAATAACTTTTTTATATCAAAATAATCCCAATTAATCTCTAATAAGATTAATATTATAACTTTTAATATCATTTAAGTTTATGATAAAAACTATATAAACTATAATATGATCACATCATAATCTTTTTTATTTTCATAATTATTATGATTTTATTTAAGTTTACTATTAAAATCGATGTTCTGTATCATTCCATTTAATTTTATAATTGATATGATAAACCAAATTTTAACATAGGATATGTAGATACTTCATATGTAGATACACCTATGATAGTTTGTGTTAATATTGGATAATTTTTTATTTTAAACCATGATCCGAAACCTAAAATCGTATAAGGAACACCTTTCAAAGAATTAATACCTACATCTAAATGCATTAGTATAGGTTCAATAGATAAGTATTTTTCTTCGTATATAGGAATATAAAAACTTGAAGAAATTCCAAATCTTATTAGAGGTGAAATTATAAACAGTAAATCTGCACCATATTCGGCAGATTTTTCAATTTTTTTTACATTAGAAAAGTGACTACTATACATAGACATCGATCTTCTTACACCTAATCCAAAAGATAAAAAATCTAATGATGATGTGTTCAGAGATATTATCATAGGAACTTTGCTTTCTCTATTTTTCTTTACTATAGGAAGAGGAAACATATTTCCTAAAATATTTTTTTTCGACGAATAATCCTCTGCAACAGAATAACCTGTAAATCCCCAAAAAAACAAAATAAGCAAGCAAATAAACGATTCATCATCATACCTTTATGTACTCCGGACGTATTATTTTATGACTAACGAACTATTTCTTAATTTAATTAAATATTTTTAAAAAAAATATACATGTAAGATTATACAAAAAATAACAATATAAGTCCTACTTTTCAAAAGTTAATAATTATTTTAATAATAACAAGCATAAAACGAATTATTTATGACTTTAAATTTATTATCCCCGATAGGACAAAATCAATACTTTATCTTCAGGTTATACAATTATTACGGGAAAATATAAATTCTTATAATAAAGTACTTCTAATTATCATCTTAACTTTTTTATTGAATCAGATATTATCTAAGCGGTTTTATAAGCTGTTTTTTGGTATTTTACTTCTCTTATATAATAAACTTACTATTATAATGAGAAAGAGATTGAAGTAGGGTTATTCCTCTTTATTAATTAGACGATATACTATTATTCCAGTACCTATACATGCAGAAACCAAATAATAATAAAGTCCATTTTAGCCCATATAGTTTTATGGTAGTTTTTATATGATACATATAAGCATACGCCTCGTATATATGGAATATATAACAACCACGTGCCTGATAGTACTAATAGTACTAAGATTATCCATATGGGATCTAGATAGGGAGGAAAAAATAATTTACAAAGCTCCATATCAACTAAGATGATAACAGCGCTCCATATAAGAGGAAAACCAAAACATAACCAAAAAATATAAGCTAGATTTTCTTCTCCTTTCAATCCTTTTTTGAATCTATCCATGCTAAACAATGTATTTTCTTCATGCATAAGCTACAATAAATAGTTGCATTCGTATGCAGTCTTTACCTGTTTGAGTCAAGAAATGAAGAGAATTTAATTAGTTTTAAAAATAGGGGTTAGTCCCACACTTTAATAGGTAAGACCTAATTTTTTAAAAATAACGTTAAATCAATAATTTATAACTTTGATGGTGCCCCCGACAGGACTCGAACCCGCTACCTCCTGATTACAAATCAGGCGCTCTACCAGATGAGCTACAAGGGCTTTTTATTACACCATGCGATATATATAACTAACGAATCAGAATCAAGAAAAGATCAATTATCTCAGAAAAAAATATTTATGATTTCATGACGTTTGATATTATAAACAAACATCTATGCATCTACCATAATTAAAAAACATCATCAATCAATAATATTGTAAAATATCTTGACATAAGAACTTTTTCAACAAAAGTTATAAGTTAATTGAGAATATTTTTTAAAGTTATAGTCCCAAAAATGTAAAGTGAATTAATGGATGAATATTTGTGAAATAGAATTAGGTTTTCCAGAAGATATTGAAGAACGAAAAAAAAAATTCAAAAGAAAATTAGAAAATCTTCAAGGAATTATTTGTGATGAATTTAAAACATTAGAAAATGAAGTAAGAGAAAACCAGGAGCAAATTTCTTCTTCAGAGCTTTTTAAAGTAAAAAATTGGTTACGAGATAATAATAAAAAAGAAGATCTTGGAGGAGGGTGTATAGCTACTTTATGTGGTGGAAAAGTATTTGAAAAAGCATCTGTTCTTACATCAACAGTTTACGGAAATTTATCTAAAAATTTTAGAAATACAATACCTGGGACATTACATAGCCCATATTTTTGGGCAACAGGTATTTCTGTTATTGTTCATCCATATAATCCTCACGTTCCCACAGTTCATTTTAATATACGTATGATTATGACTGGTTCTTATTGGTTTGGTGGAGGAATTGATATTACACCATTTTTAGAATCTCGTCGCAACTTAAATGATCCAGATGTATTACTATTCCACGATATGTTAAAAAAAATGTGTTCTCAACATAAAATTGCTGATTATAATAAATATAAAGAGTGGTGTGATCGATATTTTTATTTACCACATCGACGAGAGCCTCGCGGTGTTGGAGGAATATTTTTTGACCATCTTCATTCTTCCTCCCAAATAGGAGGAATTGATGCAGATTTTTCTTTTATCTCTGCTGTCGGTGATTGTTTTATCAAACTTTATCCATTATTAGTTCGCAGAAATTATCGTCATTCATTTACCGAACAAGATCGTCAAGAACTACTGATCCGTCGTGGAAGATATGTAGAGTTTAATCTTCTTTATGACAAAGGAACTAATTTTGGATTTCAAACAGGAGGTAATCCGGAAAGTATTTTGGCATCTATGCCACCTTTAGTTTCTTGGCCATAGCCAATTGATTAAAAGCATATAAGGAAAAAAAGTGAAAGAAATAAAAATCCATTCAAGTTGGAAAATTTTGCTAGAAAATCATTTTAAAAGTGATTATATGTGCAATCTGAAAAAATTTCTTGTTTCTGAAAAAATAAAAGGAAAAAGAATTTTCCCACTAGGATCTCATTATTTTCGTGCTTTTGATATTACTCCCTTTAACAAGGTAAAAGTTGTAATTATAGGACAAGATCCTTATCATGGTTATGGTCAAGCTCATGGTTTGTGTTTTAGTGTTCCTATTGGTATTCAAATTCCCCCATCTTTGAGAAATATTTATAAAGAATTACAAGAAGATATTGACTTCATTCCTCCTGTACACGGTTTTCTAGAACATTGGGGATATGAGGGGGTTTTATTATTAAATACTGTATTGACTGTTGAAGAAGGTCGTGCTGCTTCTCACAGAGGAAAAGGTTGGGAACAATTCACAGATCACGTCATTGAATTGATTAATGATAATCATAAGAATATCGTATTTATGTTATGGGGTTCTTCTTCTAAGAAAAAACAAGATCTTTTAGATCATAATAAACACCTTGTTCTTACAGCTGCACATCCTTCTCCATTATCAGCTAATAATGGTTTTTTTGGTTGTAGACATTTTTCTAAAGCTAATAAATATTTGAAAAATAATGGACGAACGACTATTAATTGGCAAATACCTTTTCCGTAATATTATATGTATTCGTATGAACTAAAATAATATTAAAATTATTTTTTATGATAGATTAATTTATAAAAATACATTAATTTGTGTTATCTTCAAATAAAAGTTAAAAGATGTTCTCCGATATTATAATACCTGAAAATCCACATTTTGAACTTGAGCTAATAATGCAAAAGCAAAATATGTTTCCGGTAGCAGGAGTAGATGAGGTAGGACGTGGTGCTATTGCAGGACCTGTTGTAGTAGCAGCTGTTATTCTTAATCCGAACAATATTCCTGTAGGTATTAATGATTCAAAAAAAATATCACATAAAAGAAGAGAGGAATTGTACGGGAAAATTATGAATAGTTCTATTATTTCTATAGCTTTTGCTAGCAGTAGGTATATTGACAAGCATAACATTCATAAAGCGACTCTTGATACAATGTGCCTTGTTGTAAAAAATTTACAGGTGATTCCAAGATCTGTCCTTATAGATGGACGCAGTACTCCTGAAGATTTACCATGTAAATCTTTCTCAATTATCAAGGGAGATTCTGTTTCTTTATCTATTGCAGCAGCTTCTATTATAGCTAAGGTCATACGCGATCGTTTTATGAAGACGGCTAATGCAAGATATCCTGGTTATGGATTTAATACCCATGTAGGATATCCAACAGAAAAACATCGACGTGCCATAATAGAAAAAGGACCTAGTTGCATTCATAGAATGACGTTTCGTCCACTAAAATAATTTATCTATTTAATTCTTTTTGTTATAATAACGTAAAAATTATTAATAAAAAAATCGCTTTTACAAAGTATTGTTCTTTATTTAATACTTATGAAGAAGCGACTTTTTCAATTTATTAATATAACTACTAAAATTGCATATTCATACCAAGAGATATAATATTTTGATTGTTATTATTATGACGATAATTAGCAGATATAGATAAATTACTATCAGATAGCATATAGTCTACACCAATACCTGCAACATAAAGTAAATTATCTACATTCGGTTTTTTTCTTAAATATAGATCAAATCCTCCCATTAAATAGAACAGGAAAGAATCTATGGAATATCCCGCCTTTAATAAAGAATCTAGATATAATTCTCTTAATCCAAAATTACCTTGAGAAATATCATGAAGTTTCTTTTCAATATATGTACTAATCCCCAAACCTAAAACGAAATTTTCTATTTGATTATTATATCCTAATTCAACACCTAATCTAATTTTTTCATTTTTTTGTTGATCACCAACATAACTAGCTAATTTAAATCCTGTATAATAACCAGACCAGATCCCATATTCATCGTCTCTATACTCTACACTATTATTATAATGTCCTGTTATGCTACTTTCGTTTACAAGATTTTTTTTCTTAGATACATATACATCTCCTGCTAATGAATAGCTTGGTAGAATTAAAGACATCGCGAATAATATACTATATTTATAAAAATTCATATAACACCTTTATAAAATGATTAATAAAAATAAAATAACTAAAATACTATTTCCTTCTAATTTATTTCATTGGAAATTACAACAAGGATATATGGATTTATATAATTAAGTTGTTGTAATAATTCAGTATTGATTTTTATATATCATTACATAAGTTGTAGAAAATTATGAAATTAAGATTTCATCTGATTTATATGTAGTTTACCAATCTAATCAATCTTTATACTTCGCTAAAAAATCAGGTCGTAACCACGTTGTTTGCTTTAGCGAAATTAATAAATAACAAAGAAATACTTTAATATTATTGAAATAATTTATTTATTAAAAAAACTCGATAAAGAGTAGGGAAGAGATCAAATATTTTATATTTCATATAATATTAAATTAGATACTACTACATTAACAACGATATTTTTCAATATTAATCATCTTTCAGCATACCGAGAGCACGTAAATAAACGTCAAGAACCTGTTCTTCTTCCATCCATTCTTTTTCATCTTTTTTGCGTAAAGATAAAATTTTTCTAATTGCCTTTACGTCAAAACCAGTTGATTTTGCTTCATTGTATATATCTTTAATATTCTCAGAAATATTTTTCTTCTCTTCTTCAAGGTGCTCAAGACGTTCAACTAAATTGCGTAATTGATCTTGAGTGACGTTGTTTTGGATGCTACCGATCATTAATTTATCCTCAGAAGAATACGGCGTCTTTTAATAAGCTCACTTATATGAACAAAAATATTCCATATTTGTCAATTTAATTTGATTATTTATCAACAATATAATTAAAACACATAAATAAAAACAAATATTGAATATAAAAATACTAATTTACGACGAAGATTCTATAGGGAAAACATTCTATAATCGTAGGTACTAAAATAACAATTACGTCATTTTGATATACTAGATTTTATAATAATTGTTCTTTGTTTTTTATTATAAGAAAAATATTTTAGTCGTATTTTGATAATCAAGTCATTTAAATAGCATGATTTGTTATTAAATTTCCTGCTGGGACTAATATTATTAACGTAAATCCTAAGAAAAAATATATTAAATCTAACTTTTAGGAGTTTTTTATGAGACTTTCTAATTGTTTACAACCTCATTTCCGTCCTAGGATATAAAGTTCCATAACACTTATTATGCGACAATTTACTATTATTATTTAGGAGGTTTTTATTTCTTTGTAGTTTTTACTATTACTATAGATTTTGCTACACTATTGCTTAGATTGTTTATGTAGTTGACCATTTAAGCTCATACTAATGTGTTTTTCATAAATTGAGATTTTGAGATTTTATGATTTTCCTTTAGAATAATATAATTCTTTGGATTATAGATTATATCCTCTTATATATCATCCAAAGATGATATTATCGAAACAAAATATGATCAAGAAAAATCTCATTAAATATAGGAGTTTTACTATGTATGTAAAGCTTCTCTTTATTATAAGTTAAATTATAGACCTTATAGTCCTAATTATAAAAGTAATTATAAATATTATAGAATAAAAGATACGGTATAGGCTGTCGTGATCGTAGTGACGCTAAGCTAAGAGCTACAGACTCGTTTTCTAAACCTCGCAATCTTTTATATTGTATTTTATAAGGATAGTAGTTGGTTTTATTATAAGAATAATACTTCGGTCGTATTTCTGCTTCGAAATATTATTATCAAAATTTTAAATGAAGATTTGTCTACTTGTTTAAGGGACATACTAGAAACAGATAATTTCTTAGATTATTTTCTTCGTTAATTGAGATATTTAAAGAAGTGTATTTATAATTATAATCATCCATCTTTTTCGGATAGTTTTTTTGGTAGTTTATCAAGTAAATATAATCGTAGAGGACATTTTCATTATCCTGATATTCCTAGTACTCATTATAGTTCTTCCTGATAAGCTTGCTAGTTCTGAACATGTCGTTAGTACTTATTGATTTTATAAATATGCTACTAATTTTGATAAAAGTATTTTTATCTAATATATTAAGGAATGTTCTAAAAAGACATTAATAATTATGTTGGTATTAGTGGATAATTGAGGTTTTTTTATTTATGAACGTGATTTAATGTTAATTATTAAATCATCGAAAATTCTATCATTTATGCTATTGTTTACATTTACATTTTTAGAAATAATTTCTCTAATAACTTCTATAGAAAGATCTGTTACTTTTGTATAGTATGAAATCTTAGCTTCTAATTCCATTCGTTTAATCTTTTTTTCGAAATTTATAAGACTTAATGATAGTACTTTCTCTATATAGCGATTATTATCCTCTTCAATAGTCTCTGCCTTATTTTGAGCTGATAGAATAATGTCACTTACTTCTTTTTCAGCTGCTCTAAACTTTTCTCTATATTGTACTAAAATATTTTCTGATTCTTCACGTAAACTTCTTGCTCCAAGTATTTCATCGCGTATCTTATCTGCATGAGCATCAAGAAAAGATAATACAATTGAAGGTACTCTCAAGTATAATAATATTACAAGGAAAATAAGGAGAGAGGTAAAAACTAAAAAAGTTTCATCAAAATACATCTGTACAATTCCCTTCACGATTTAGTACTTTTTTTATCGTAGATTGCACTTCTGAATCAGACACAGAAAATCCAATTTTTTTCGCTAAATCCTTGGTAATCTCCTCTACAATAAAATGTATCTCTTTTGATGATTTTTCCTTAATTTCATCTATTTTATTTTGTGCACGCAACAATTTATCTGATAAATCTTTGTCAAATAATTTTTTCTGATAATCTAGATTATTTTCAGCATTTACTACTGCCTTATTTATAATTTCTTTGGCTTCTTTATGAGCAGTCATTAATAACTGCTCATAGGAATGTGCTACATCATTAATTTCTTTTTTAGCAGCATTCATTTTATCTTGATCAGACAATATTTGGTTACGACGCGTTTCCATAATAAAGTATAGACGAGGCAAGATAAATCTATGCATTATCCAATAAAAAAAGCCAAAAATAATGAAAAGCCAGAAAAATTGCGATAAAAAAGTACCAGTATGAAAAGGAGGAAATTTACTTGAAAAATCAGTAGAGGAAGTCATATTTGCCTTAATTTATATCGAAAATAAAATAGAACTTATCTTGTGAAATTAGTAAATTCCACTCAATAATTTTACAATACTTCATGTATCCCTTTACTTCTTTTTATCCATATTTGATCAAAAATACTTTTACTCAAATTACGAAAAGAAGAAGTATCACTATTAATAGCAAAAATATTCCCAACGATTCAACAACTGCAGCAAAAACCAATACTCTAGCCTGCTGATCAGCAGCAGCAGATGGATTGCGCAAAGCTCCAGATAAATAGCTAGAAAAAATATTACCAATTGCAATAGCAACAAGCCCCATACCTAAACAAGCCATACCGATTGCAACAAATTTTGCTGCTAGAGAATAATAACCTATTGCAGCGAAAGCCGATTCTGTTCCCATTTTACAATCTCCTCATATTTATTAATATTAATTTTTTAAAATTTTATTTATTAGTTTTAGTGTTGATCGCATTTATATACATCACTGATATATAAACAAGTTAACATCATAAAAATGTATGCCTGCATAAATGCAACGAAAAATTCAAGACCCGTGATAACGACATTAACGAATAATGGTAAAAAAGAAAATGTCATACCCATTATACTACCATTAGACACCATAAAAGTAGAAAATCCAGCAAATACTTTCAACATTATATGTCCTGCTAACATGTTTGCAAACAAACGTAAAGATAAACTGATGGGACGAGATATAAAAGAAGTAATCTCTACAAAGCAAACTAACGGTTTCATAACTGTTGGAATATCAGCAGGAACAAATAATTTTAAAAATCCCAATCCATTCTTATAAAAACCAGAGACCATAACAATTAAAATAATCAGAAGTGAAAAACTTGCAGTTATAGCAATTTGACTTGTAAATGAAAAAAGATAAGGAAACATGGCCAATACATTAGCAGTTGCTAAAAAAACAAAAATTGAAAAAACAAAAGAAAAAAAACTCTTAGATTTAGGGCCAGCAGAATCACATAATGTAGACATAACAAACTGATACATAATCTCAAATATAGACTGCAAGCGCATAGGAACTACTTTACAATTGCACACTGCAATGAAAGATATGGCAAAAACAATCAATGAGCAAATTACCATGGAAAGAGAAGAATTGGTAAAAGAAAAATCAAAACCACCCATCTGAATAGGAATAATCTTATGCACAACAAATTGACTCATAGGAGATTTAGACATGCACTACCCTCTTTCTTTAAATACTACTATAAAAATAAAATCTATAAATTCACTGCATGCAAAAACGCTAAATAATAAATCTTAAAAAATATCCCTTATAATAAAATATAATGCGTAGCATAATAAAAAAAAATAAAATGTCTACATAAAATAAATACGTATTAAAGATTTAGATTTTTTTATAAAAAATATTTAAGATTACAGGTTTTGTCCCATATAAAATAACTATATGAAATATATTATCATGAAAAACATAATTAGAATAAAAAAATATAAATGATTAAATGTTTATTCTTATCTAACATTTATTTCTATTAAAAAATCCAAGCATGTTGTCTTAGAATTCCTTCATAAAATAAATTCCAAAAATTTACATTCATAATAAAGATCCTTATACATAAATTTAAATTTGTTGACAAAATTACCCGACAAATACATCTCTTGCTTCAAAAAACAAAAAAAAGGAAACTTAATTTCTTAATGAAGTATGTTTTAGTCATAAAGGTCAAGAGATTATTTATGATATTAAGAGTAATATTCAAGAAACACAGGATTGATCTAAAAATACTAGAAGTTATTATTAATAATTTTTGCTCTAAAAAAATAAGGAATGTTATTAAATGTGTTTAACTAGGCAATATTAGTAGGAAATAAAAATCTTTTTTAAATTACCTTAGAATATCTAATTACTTTTTTTAATGATTTTAGAAATATATCAATATCTTCTTGTGTAGTGGTATCACCAGAAGAGATACGCAAAGCACCTTGAGACGTATCATATCCCATGGCATCTATTACATAATTTCTTTTTATTTTACCAGAAGAACATGCGGATCCAGCAGAAACAGCAATTCCTTCAAGGTCAAGAGCAATTTGCAAAACTTCTGCCTTTAAAAAAGGTATGCTAAAACAACAAGTGTTAGAAACACGATCTACTTCTTCTCCATAAATTATAATATTAGGAATTATCTTTTTTAATTCTTGTTCTAAATAATTTCGTATGGCAGAGATTCGTGATGAACGTTTTTGTATATTTTCTCCCATTTGTTGCGCTGCAGCAGCAAATCCACTAATAGCAGCATAATTTTCTGTCCCTGCACGATAACCTTTTTCTTGATTTCCTCCTAGCAAAATAGGAGATGGTAATAAAAAATCTTCTCGGAAGACAAGTGCTCCTACCCCTATAGGAGCACCTAATTTATGCGATGAAATAATAAGGAAATCCGCTTTTATTTCTTCTATAGAAATAGGAATGCGCCCTGCTGCCTGCACGGCATCAACTACTAAAATGCCTTGATGTTTTTTTACTATCTTTGCAATTTTATTAATTGGTTGAATTACACCTGTTTCATTATTAACAAGCATAATAGCTATCATAGGTATACCACATTTAGAATCCCTCTTATCTAAACAGTCAGCTAATCCTTGAATGTCAACAATTCCTTTTGATAAAACTGGCACCTTATGGATTTTATTAGAAGGAAAACGTCCTCCTTCATAAACACAAGGATGTTCTATCGCTGAAACATAAAGAGAATCGATAGATAATTTTTGAGATCCTCTATAAAAATTAGGAGTTAATACTAAATTTGCTGATTCTGTTGCACTGCTTGTAAAAATAACATTATCGGATTTTGCGCCACAAAAATTAGATATGATACGACGAGATTCTTCAATATAGAAACGATTTTGTTGCCCTTCTCTATGAATAGATGAAGGATTGCCATGAGAAGAATCCAATGCTTTGATAAAAGATTTTCTCGCAACCTCCAAAAGAGGTGCTGTAGCATTCCAATCAAGATAAACTCTTTTAAACAATATTTTTCTCTTTTTTCTCGTATAAATATGATTTATACATAATTTAAAAGTAAGACAACTATATTATCTAACTGCAATCGCTCTATTATATAGTATCTTCATAACTATTAACATAACATCTAACCTTTTTTTATTAATTTGATTATTTTTTAATTTAATTATAGAAAAAAGTATTTTTAGACAAACTATGGTTTTTTACTAGAAAAGTAGTATTACAAATATGCCCGAAGTAGTTTTTAATGGCCCATCAGGTCGCTTAGAAGGACGTTATCAACCCTCTAAAAATCCAAACGCTCCTATTGCGTTAATACTCCATCCTCATCCACGTTTTGGTGGAACGATGAATGATAATATTGTTTATCAATTGTTTTATCTTTTTCAAGCAAGAGGATTCGTATCATTAAGGTTTAATTTTCGAGGAATTGGAAGAAGTGAGGGAGAATTTGACTATGGTGATGGAGAACTATCAGATGCCGCAGCCGCTTTAGATTGGGTTCAGTCTATCAATCCTGAAAGTAAAAGTTGCTGGATAGCTGGCTATTCTTTCGGAGCATGGATTGCTATGCAACTTTTGATGCGTCGTCCTGAAATAAATGGTTTTATATCTGTTGCTCCTCAGCCAAGAAGTTATGATTTTTCTTTTTTGGCACCATGTCCCTCTTCTGGTTTGATTATAAATGGTAGCAACGATATGGCAGCTACCTCATCTGACATCAAAGAATTGGTAAACAAACTCATGAATCAAAAAGGAATTTCTATAACTCATAAAATTATTCCTAATGCAAATCATTTTTTTATTGGTAAGATTGACGAGTTAATAAATGAATGTTCTCAATATCTTGATAACTCTTTAAACAAGAAATTATCATTAGCTAAAAAATCTATAAAACGTATTCGTTGATATATATATATATATTTAAAATAGATGATATAATCTTATGGGATCATAAAAAGTATTTATAATTGATAGCAAGATAGTGAAAGATCTAAATT
The DNA here is from genome assembly GCF_036858155.1 of Candidatus Liberibacter brunswickensis. NCBI lineage: Bacteria > Pseudomonadati > Pseudomonadota > Alphaproteobacteria > Hyphomicrobiales > Rhizobiaceae > Liberibacter > Candidatus Liberibacter brunswickensis. The sequence continues at coordinate 75,518 of NZ_JAAEJX010000003.1, forward strand.
TATCGAAATATAATTCATGATAAGATAATCTATATTTTATTGAATCATATAATTATAATATTTTTGAGGTAAAATATAATATGAGAAAATATTATGATCATATATGGAAACTTGCTCACGGTCGTAATTTAGATATCAATGCTAAATCAATTATTATGGCAATTGTTAATTTTACACCAGATTCTTTCTCCGATGGAGGAAGATATTTAGATGTTGAAAAGGCTATTTCTTATTCTATTAATTGTTTAGAACAAGGCGCTGACATTATCGATATCGGAGGAGAATCAACACGTCCTGGAGCGATTCCAATTAATGCAAAAGAAGAACAAAAACGAATTATCCCTGTTATAGAAGAATTAGCTAATCGTACTAATGCTATTATTTCTGTTGATACATATAAATATGAAACTGCTGAATTGGCTATTAAAGCAGGAGCTCATATTGTTAACGATGTATGTGGATTGCAAAATAATAAAAATATGGCTGAAATAATCTCTAAATACTCAGCAGGTGTTTGTATTATGCATACTGGTCGTAACCGTAAAAAGATTTTTGATGTTTTTGAAGATCAGTTTTATTTTTTAAATAATTCACTAAAAATTGCTTTACGTGAAGGAATTTCAAGAAATAACATAGTTATTGATCCAGGTTTTGGATTTGAAAAAAATATAACAGAAAGTCTTGCCTTGATAGCAGGATTTTCAAAATTTAGGCATATTGATTTCCCTATATTAATTGGTGTCTCAAGAAAAAAATTTTTGGGAAAAATAACTAAAATAACTAATCCATTAGATTTAGATAGCAGTACGGTTGCGGTAAATTGCCTTCTTAGAAGTGCGGGAGCTAATATTTTTAGAGTTCATAACGTTGAAGCAAATAGAAATGCTTTAAGTACAGTGGATGCCATCATGCAGGCTAAAGATAACATCAAATAATAATAAGGAAGAGAATTTTGTTTGATAAAAGTTATACAATATCTTTAAAGAATTGTGCTTTTTTTTCTTATCATGGTGTTTATAAATCAGAAAAGAGTAAAGGTCAGCAGTTTTTTGTTGATGTAGAAATAGAAGTTGTAAAAAATGCTATTTTAGATAGTGATAATATAAAAAACACAATTGATTATAGCGATGTATTTACTAAGACAGAAAAAGTAGTTACTGAAACAAGACATAACCTTATTGAATCACTAGCATCTGATATTGCTAAGACATTATTAAAAGAATTCAAAAAAATATCTCGCATAATTATTGCTGTAAGAAAGCCTAACGCACCAATTAAAGGTATACTTGATTATGTAGAAGTAAGAGTAGAATATGTTAATAAAAAAAAGATTTAATACGGTTGCAATTGGATTAGGCAGTAATATTGGAAATAAAAAGGAACATATTGCTCAATCTTTAAAATTACTTAATAGTCGTGAAGATTGTAAAGTGATCTCTGTATCACGTTTATATAAGACACTTCCGTGGGGGAAAAAAAATCAGGATTTTTTTTTAAATGCTACTGCTCTTATTGAAACGATAGTTATGCCGAATGAATTATTGAATATTTTATTATCAATCGAAAATAAATTAAATAGAAAACGTAATGAATTATGGGGTCCTCGTACAATAGATCTTGATATCCTTATTTTTGAAAACCATGAGTGCACAACAGATCTATTAACAATACCCCATCCATATATTATAGAAAGGCCTTTTGTAATAGCACCATTGGCAGATATTGCCCCTGATATAATAATCAAGGGCTTGTCTATAAAGAAATTATTTGATGAAATAGATATTTCAGAGATACAGGTAATACATGATAATCGTGATTGGTGGATTAATTAAGACTAATGCATAAAGACTATATAAACGTATAAATGTTATTTTATTTAGATAATTTTCTTAATATCTAAAACTTTCATGATGGTATTTTGTGCATATTGAAGTAAAGCAAGACGATTATTTCTTATTTCTAGATCATCTACATTGACAAGAACTTTATCAAAAAAATTTTCAATAGGTTCGCATGCATAATATAATAAATTTCCAATCTTATGATAATTCTTATCATTCATGCCTTCTTTTATACTAACACTAAGATCAGAAATCATATTGTACAGTTTTTTTTCATCTTCCAATAAAAATTTTTTAGGATTAATTTGGAAGGATATTTTCTTGTTCTTTTTTTCTTCTATAGCCAAAATTTGAATAACACGTTTAAAAGAAGAGATTAATCTTTGCCCTTCAGTACTATGAAAAAAATCATTTAAATGATTGATTAGATCTACAATAATTAAAAGATTATCATTTTCAGGTCGTAATATTGCATCAATTAGATCATGTCTAATGCCTAACTCACGTAAATGTAATTTTAAACGATCATGAAAAAATAGAATAAGATCCTGATCTTCTATAAATTCTGATAAAGGAATATGAATTTTATTTTCCAATATAATACGGATAATTCCAAGTGCTGCACGACGCAATGCATAAGGATCTTTTGAACCACTTGGCTTTTCATTAATTTTCCAGAAATTTATGAGAATATCAAGTTTATCCGCTAATGATACAATAATTGAAGTTTTACTTGTTGGCACATTTTCTAATGGACCACGAGGTTTTAAATGATCTTCAATAGCCTTACAACAAATTATAGATTCATTTTGTAAGTTAGCATACTCTGCTCCTATTCTCCCTTGTAACTCTGGAAATTCTCTTACAATCTCTGTACATAAATCAGCTTTTGATAGTACTATTGCACGATCTACTAAATCAATATCAGCATCTATTAAATTAGCTATCTTTTTACCTAAAACTCTGATTCGCGATACTCTTTCTCCTTGAGTTCCTATTTTAGCATGGAATACTACATTTAACATATCAAGTTTTGCCATGCGTTGATCTAACGGTTTAGATAAATCAAGATTAAAATTTAGTGCTGATTTTTTCAAAGAAGACATGTCAGATGAAATATTCTCCTGATCACGTTTCCAGAAATGTAAAGCATCTTCTAAACGGGTAGCAACCACCCTATTATTTCCTTGTACAATTGATATTCCACCATCAGAAGATTGAATATTTGAAACTAGAATAAAACGATTTGCAAGTTTACCTTCAGGGGTTCGTGTAACAAAACACTTTTGATTCGTTTTAATAGTCAAACGAATCAAATCCTCCGGAAGGCATAGATATTTTTCGTCAAAATATCCCATAAAAACTTGTACCCATTCTACAAGACCTACAACTTCTTCTAAAAGTTCATTATCTTCGACTAATTCTAATCTAGCATTAGAAGCTAAGTCATGTGCATCTTGAAGAATTGTATTACGACGACATTCTGGATCTAGTAATACCATTCTTTTTTTTAAATCTTGGATATATTGATCAAGACATTTAACTTTAATAGGTTGTGGAGCATGGAAACGATGTCCATAAGTTATATTTCCACAAGGTATGTCTTTTAAATTAAGATCTATTACTTTACTTTCCCCATCTTCAGAAAATAGAAGACATAGGATTGATTTTAATGGCCTTATCCACGAAAAAGAACTGATGGCAGAATTTTTAGTACTCCAACGCATTGATTTAGGCCAAGGAACTTTTTGAATAGCTATAGGTACTATTTCTTTAAGGACATCTTCTGCTAAACGTTTCGGTTTTTTAATAACTGCTAAATAAATATCTCCTTTTTTCGGATCTTTTTTAATTTTACAGTCGAAAATACTATGTAATCCTGTGGATTTTAAAAATCCATCGATTGCTTTTTGTTCAGATCCAACTCTTGGCCCCAATCTTTCTTCAATTTTTTCTGGAGAATAAGGAGTTAAACCATCAAGGTATAAGCATAAACGATGCGGTGTCCAGTATTTACGTATATTATCATGATTTAATCCGTATTCTTTTAATAAACCAACAATAATTCTTCCTAAATCATCAGTAGCTTTTTTCTGCATACGTGCAGGAATCTCTTCAGAGTAAATTTCAAGCAAAAAATTAGGCATTATCGATTCCTATTATTCAGGATTATAAATTATTTTATATTTTAATTCATAAGATACTAAAATATATATATGTTGCTCTAATTATTACCTAAAGTAAATAGCTCAAGTAGCTCCTAACTTATACATACCTGTGATCTACGCCATTGATTATACGTTGGTAATTTTTATTGTATTCCCTATTATTTTTTATTAAGCCGTGATAAATTTTTAATGTTTGAGGATATATTTGTGGCTATACACCACACACGGAATTAAGATTTTAAAATAAAATATCACCTCTCTTCATTGACTTTCTATCTTCTAAATTATTGAATACTAACACGAAGATTCACAATAATATGGTATAGAAAATCACAAAAATATTTTTGAATATCTAATAGACAAATCAAGACTATATTTTATAAACTTATTTTAATTATGTATTCGCACCATTCTATTGGTACCCGGTGAGGGACTCGAACCCTCACGCTTTCGCGTTTGGACCTAAACCAAGTGTGTCTACCAATTTCACCAACCGGGCATGATACGTTTTATATATTATTACCTACAAAAAGAAAACAAAAAATCAAAATTGGAAACAGATATAGTGACGATCAAACAAATTTTAGTCTAAAATTAGTTCAATAATATTGAAAAATACTAGAAATAACGTAAAGACAATATATTTCCTACAAAAATAGGTAGCGTATATAATTATTTTACTTTTATAAAAAAAATCCAGAAAATATCTTGTTTCTTATAATCCACAAGGTAAAAATTCTAATTTTTTTTTATATCATCAATTACCTGATGATCTAAAAAATTTCCAATACGCTTTATTTCCCATTCCAAGAGAATACCTGATTGATCAAAAACTTTTTTTCTAACTTTTTCACCGAGATACTCAAGATCATATCCAGTCGCATTATTGGCGTTAATCATAAAATTACAATGCAATTCTGATATTTTCGCACCTCCAAATTCTAATCCACGACAACCAGATTGGTCTATTAATTTCCATGCAGAATATCCAATAGGATTTTTAAATGTAGAACCTCCTGTTTTTTCTTTGATTGGTTGTACTTTTTCACGATGATTACAAACATCAACAATAGCAGATTTAATAACATTTTTAGATTCTGGAAAACCCTGTAAAACTACATGAGTAATAACCAAATCCTTTGCAAGCATTGAATATCGATATTGATAATTTAATTTTTCTTTAGGAATAACATGATGATTTCCCATACGATCTATAGCATGTAGTTCTAAAACATATTGAGAAGTTTCACAATTATTGGCGCCAGCATTCATATATGACGCTCCTCCAATTGATCCTGGAATTCCATAAAAAAAATGGAAACCCCCAATACCATAACGTAAAGCCCAGTTAGCAAGAGATTTTCCTGAACAACTAGCACCTACAATAATTTCATAATTATCTCTTATTTCTATATTACTAAAACCAGAATGCGATAGTCGCAAAACAACGCCTTTAATTCCAGCATCACGAACTAAAATATTTGAACCAAGACCTACAACCGTTATAGGAATATTATTAGGTAATATATTTAGAAAATCTTTTAAATCTTGTACATCCTTAGGCTGAAACATGATTTCAGCATTACCGCCAGTACGAAACCATGTTATCTGTTTCATAGAAAAATTTTCTTGAAATTTTCCCTTTAAACATCTACCTCGTTTTTTAAAATATACGATAGATTTTTCCATAAAATCACATCATGCACACGTTTTGTTGAGTAACTAATCCTAACTCTCCTATAAGAGAAGTCGCCCACTGAGTAATATTTCCTGCTCCGAAGAAAATAATAAAATCACCTGATTCCGCAACATCTAATATCTTAGCTACTAGATGATCAAAAGAATCCATGTAATATGCTTGTTGATGTCCTTTGGATATAATGTTTTTAACTAACTCAGGAGATGAAAAACCATCAATTTTTTCTTCTCCTGCCGAATAAACAGGGGAAATCAAAACAGTATCAGCATCTCCAAAACATGTAGAAAATTGATCAAAAAGTGAAGAAAGACGTGAATAACGATGTGGCTGATGAATAGCTATAATTTTGCGAGGGCAAATTTGACGAACTGCAGAAAGGACAGATGATATTTCTATTGGATGATGACCGTAATCATCAAAAATATGCACATTATTCCAAATTCCAACAAGAGTAAATCTTCTTTTGATGCCTGAAAATGACGATAATCCTCTTACTATATCTTCTGATGCTAGACCCAATTTATGAGCTACTGCAATAGATGCGCATGCATTAGAAATATTATGCTCTCCTATTAATGGCAAAGAAATATCTTGTATTATAAAAGGATCTTTGGCCAAAGCACCTTGCACATTAACATCAAAAATAGAACGATTAGAAAATCTTCTTATATTAGAATATTTAATATCAGCTTGGGAATAGCTACCATATGTAATAATTTTACGATTTTGAATGCGTTCAACAAGAGAAAGAATTTCTGGATGATCAATACAAACTACCGCAAAGCCATAAAAGGGAATATTATCAATAAACTTATAAAAAGCATCACGAATAGCATCAAAATCACCATAATAATCTAAGTGCTCCGGATCAATATTCGTTACAACAACAATGTCTGAAGGCAATCTTATAAATGTTCCGTCTGATTCATCAGCTTCAACAACAATCCACTCACTCGTTCCTATGCGAGTATTTGTTCCATAAGAATTAATAATCCCCCCATTTATAACGGTTGGATCAAATTTTCCTTGTTCAAGCAGTGCTGCAATTAATGAAGTTGTTGTAGTTTTGCCATGAGTCCCACTAACAGATATAGATTTACGACAGCGCATAAGTCCAGCAAGCATTTCAGAACGAAATATTACAGGAATATTTCTCTTACGTGCAGCAATACATTCAACATTATCTTTATCAATTGCTGTAGAAACGACTAAAATTTCAGCATGATCTATATTTGCTACACTATGACCTATAAAAACATTAATACCTTGTTTACGAAGTCTTTGTACATTTGGGCTAATAATAACATCTGATCCTTGCACCTTATGACCTGTATTGTGCAATACTTCTGCAATACCACTCATCCCTATTCCACCAATTCCAACAAAATGTATTGGACCTATTCCTTGTGGATTTATCATTATTTGCAGCCCCTCTCTAAAACAAGACCTATACCTTGTGGAACTAGCATATAGACTTCCTTCCTAAATCAGATCTACTCTTTATGTGAGCAAGATTCTCAATCAAATCTGATAACATTACAACAGCCTTTATTTTTCCTTTTGCGTAACTTTTTTTAGCCATTTGAAGCAAATATTCTGGATTTTTCATAGCAGAACAAAGCTCATCAGCTAATCGTTCAGGAGAAAGAAAATCCTGTGTTATAACTTTAGCTCCTCCTATTTCTTGGAGATAATACGCATTATGTAACTGATCCTGACTAATAGAATAAGGATAAGGTACAAGAATTGCTGGACGTCCTATAACAGCTATTTCAGAAACGGTCAAAGCTCCTGATCGACATATCAACAAATTTGCTTCTATCATATGTAGTTCAATATCTTTAAAGAAAGAAGAAAGTTTAACTTTACATCCTAACTCATCATATTTTTTTTGAATTTTTTCTTTTTCATTGTCATGAACTTGTTGTGTAATCACCAATCTTTTACGTTCTGTTTTTGGTATCATAGCAATGCTTTTAGGTATAATCTCAGAAAAAAATTTTGCTCCCTGACTTCCACCAAATACCAATAAATTAAAAGGTTGGTCTGAATTACTAGTTTTATAAGGAGTATTTTGCATTTTTATAAGTTCGTTTCGTACAGGATTGCCTGTTACTACAATTTTTTTATTTGATAATAATTTGTTGTCCTGAGGAGATACCATTCCTCTAGCTATTATTTTTACTCCCCAAGATAAAAGACGATTTGCCCTTCCCATAACAATATTTTGTTCATGTATCATAGAAGGTATCCCCAATAACATGCCTGCCAGTAAAGGAGAAACACTATGATATCCGCCAAAACCAACTATAACTTTTGGACTTATTTTTTTTATCAAACGTAAGGAAGAAATGAATCCCTTCCACAAACTAATTAAAGAATTATAAAAATTAATTGGATTGGATAATTTAATTTGAGAAGAATTTATTTCATATATAAAATCATCAGGAAAATCTAAAGTATAAGATCTAACACGACTATCTATTACCAAATAAACATTGTATCCTCTAGATCTTAATTCATGCGACAATGATATTGCAGGCAGTACATGTCCTCCTGTTCCTCCTGCTACTAATAATATGGCATTATTTTCTGACATATTTATATTATCCTACATATATGGAGTCGAAATATTCATAAAGCCTTCCTTATTATAAGCTCGTTTTTCAGGACGACGACATGTCAATGCTAATAAATAACCTATCGTAACACATATTCCTAACATAGAAGATCCGCCATATGAAATAGCAGGCATTGTCATTCCTTTAGTCGGAAGAAGATCTAAATTAACACCTATATTAATAAATTCTTGTAAAGCGATCTGCAATGCAAGGCCAAATATAGAGATACGAATAAAATCGTTTGACTCGGTTAAAGAATATAAAAAAGAGCGTATTATTACAAAAGCAAAAATACATACAATAAATATGCAAAATATAATACCAAATTCTTCTGCAGCTACAGAGAAAACAAAATCCGTATGACTATCTGGAATAACACGCTTTATTGTTCCTTCTCCAGGTCCTCTACCAAACCAACCTCCATTTATGATAGCATCACGTGCACTATTTACTTGAAATGAATCTCCTATCCCAGTGAAAAAATGGTTAATGCGAATAGCTACATGAGGCATTGTCTGATATGCAATTAATAAACTCACTACTCCCAAAAAAGCGAATAAAATAATCCACAACCAAGAAATACCTGTTATAAAAAACATACAATCCCATATTAAAAAAAGTATAATGCTTTGTCCAAGATCAGGTTGCACTATAAGCAAGGATATCACAATTCCAAATAGTATCAAAGAAAAAATATTTCCTGGTATTTCTGGATGACGCATTTGTTCAGCAAAAAACCAAGCACATACAACAATGAACGATGGTTTCACAAATTCAGAAGGTTGAATTGATGTTCCAGCAATATATAACCAACGTTTAGCTCCCTTAATTTCCACTCCCCAAATTAATGTTAAAATCATAGCTATTAAAGAAAATAAAAGTAAAATAAACGCAGTATTTCTTACCATTTTAGGAGAAAAAAATGAAAAAGATATCATAATAATTATAGAGGGAATAAGAAAAGCAGCATGTCTTTTAACAAAATAAAAGTCTTCTAGACCTAATCTCTCTGCTACAGCTGGCGATGCAGCAAAAGAAAGAATTAATCCAATCCCTAATAATAATAAAAATGCTATCAAAGAAAACCAATCCACGGTCCAAAACCATTCTGACAACATCCCTCTTTCAGCTCTTTTTACCATGGATGCATCCTTTCTTCATCTATATCAACTAGCATTTCTATACCTTTTATTTCTGAAACTTGTGACATAAACGAGAATCCTCTTTCTCGAAAGTTATTATATTGATCAAAACTCGCACATCCTGGAGAAAATAATATAACAGATGGAAATTGCGTCTTTTCTGCATCGCTAATAGCAACTTTAAGAGCTTTATCAAGGGTTTTATAGATAGCACTATTTACCTTTCCACCGAGATTATTTAAAAATATCTTTGCAGAATCTCCTATAAAATAAGATTTTGCTATTTTTGATACAAGGTGGGAAATAATAGAAAAATCATCAGACTTATATAAACCACCAGCAATCCAATAAATTAAGCGTTTTTCTTTAGATAGCGCATGAAAAACAGAGTTAAAATTAGTTGCCTTGGAATCATTAATGAAAACAATATTTCCTAATCTTGCTATTGTTTGCAAACGATGTGTTAAACCTTTAAATGAAGATAAAGCCTTCTTAATATCATTAACTTTTAATCCTAATCTCATACAAACTACAGCAGATGATACTAAATTTTGAATATTATGTTTTTTAGCTTCTTCTGAAAAATCAAAAATTATCTCTGATGTTGAAGAGCATTTTAATAAGAATTCATCAATATATAAATCGGAGTCTAAAGATATCAATTCAGATGATATCCTAGATATAGAATGTCCTATAAGTTTCATATCACGTGCAATTTTTTTACACTGATCATCATGTGTACAAACAACCGAATGTTTGCTCATTGTTACAATTTTTTTCTTAATATTAACGTAATTTTCTAAGGTATGATGACGATAAAGATGGTCATCAGAAATATTTAAAAGAACTCCTATAGAAGGATCAATTGTTGGTGTTAATTCTATTTGATAAGAAGAACACTCAATTACATAAAAACGATTTGGAATAAAATATTCAAGATCTAAAACAGGACGACCGATATTACCACCTAACTGCACATCATAACCATTTTGTTGTAAAATATGAGAAATCATTACAACTGTAGAAGATTTACCATTAGTCCCAGTAACAGCAATAAAAGGAGAATGCGTAGAAGCAAAACGTCTTTCACGCACAAATAATTCTATATCTCCAATTATTTCAATATTGAATTTTTTTGCTAATTTTACACACCAATGAGCGTTTTCACCCGTTAAAGCAATTCCAGGAGACAAAACTAAAAAAGAAATTCCTTGCCATGAAATAGTATTAAAATCAACTACTTCTATTCCCATATCTTGTGCTTTTTTTACAACAATAGGATTATCATCCCAAGCGATAACATGTGCCTTAGAATTATTCAAGGCACTAACTACGGATAATCCAGAACTTCCTAATCCAAAAACAGCGATAGAATGACTATGGAAACTACTTAATTTCATTAAAGTATTAATTCATGTTAACAGTTAAAAGCCCTATAACAGCTAATATAAAAGCAATAATCCAAAAACGGATTACTATTTGGCTTTCAGTCCAACCTTTTTTTTCAAAATGATGATGAATAGGAGCCATTAAGAAAATTCTCTTCTTAGTAATTTTAAAATAGCCAACCTGAATAATTACAGATAGTGCTTCAATGACAAATAATCCTCCTATAATAACAAGAGTTATCTCATGTTTAGTCGATACTGCAACTCCCCCTATTAATGCACCTAAAGCTAGAGATCCTGTATCTCCCATAAAAACCGAAGCTGGTGGAGCATTGAACCACAAAAAACCTATTCCTGCACCAACTAGTGCACTGATAACTACAACTAATTCTCCTGTACCTGGAATAAAATTAACTTTTAAATAATGTGAAAATATAATATCCCCCGTGATATAAGCAATAAAGGAGAATGATATAGAAGCAATCAAAATTGGTACAATAGCCAAACCATCTAGTCCATCTGTTAAATTAACAGCATTAGCGGTTGCAACAATTATAAAAGAAGCAAAAGGAATAAAAAACAGTCCTATATCTATAGAAATATTCTTTAAAAAAGGAAATGATATAATAGTTGTTGTTTCTAGACCTAAAAAGGTTGAACTTGAATAAAAAAGCAAAAAACAAACTGCACATGTAGCAATAATAAATTCTACTATAATTCTAAATTTCCATGATAAACCTCGATTATCTCCAGAAGTAATTTTTATATAATCATCATAGAATCCAACTAAACCAAATCCTAAAGTTAGCATCAAAATAATTATTACATGGATAGAAGATAAATCAGCCCATAGAAAAGATGAACCTATCAATCCAATCAAAATAATTATACCCCCCATGATAGGAGTGCCGATTTTCTCAGAATGAATAGGCAAATCTTGAACCTGAATATATTTTTTATTACATCCTTGGAAGTAATTAAGATAATCTATAATCTTTGAACCAAAAGCAAAGACAATAAATATAGAACTAAAAAATGCACAACTAGATCTAAAAGTAACATATTTTAAAATATTAGTAATTACATAATATTCTGAGAAATCAGCTAATCTTATAAACATTAAATTATAACCTATTTTGGTAGTCTTTCTATAACTTCCTTATAGAGGTTCTACTTAATAACTGGAAACTCCTCAAGCAATAACTTGACAAGATTATGAAATCCACAGGAATGAGAAGATTTAATAACCATAACATCTCCATCAATTAGAGATGATTTAATAAAAGAAAAAAATTCCTCTATTTTTTCGTAATAATGCACATGAATATTATTTGATAATACATTTCTTAACTCTAGCATGTGAACACCATACAACCATACATGTGATATATTATATAAAGATAAAACTTCTGCTAAATTGACATGAAAATATTTTGATAGTTCTCCCATTTCACACATATCACCAAGCACGGCAATTTGACGTCCTTTTCCATGCGGATATACTTGAGATAAAACACTTATCGCTGCTTTCATAGAGGTAGGATTAGCATTATAACTTTCATCAATTAAGGTAAAAAATCCTTTTTCACATTTACAACAATAACGCTTTCCTCTTCCTTCTTTGGGATGAAAAACAGAAAGTGCTTTTATTGCTTTATCAACATCTAAATCTAAAGCAGAAATAATTCCTAAAGTAGCTAGCATATTTTGTGCCATATGATATCCAAGAGCATGGTATGTGACTTCTGATAATTTTCCCTGCAATTGTACTTTTATTAAAGATTTTTCAGAATTTTGTTCAAATGTCTGTAATCTAAAATCAGCATTATTTGATTTGCCGAAAGAATAAATTTTATTTATCCCAATATCATGAGCTTTTTTTTTAAAAAATTCAAAAAATGAATCATCGTGATTTAAAAAGACTCTTCCTGTTTTTTCCAGCCCTTCAAAAATTTCTGATTTGGCAGAAGCAATTTCTTCTATTCTTAAAAAATTTTCTAAGTGCGCAGGAGCAATAGAAGTAATAATAGCAACATGTGGACGAACCAAATTTGTTAAAAAACTAATTTCACCTAAATGATTCATTCCTAGTTCAAATATACCAAAATCCATATCTGGAGGCATACGTGCTAAAGTCAATGGAACACCAATATGATTATTATATGAATCAATACAAGCATATGTTTTTCCTATAGAAGAAAAAGCAATATTGAGCATTTCTTTTGTAGTAGTTTTTCCAACAGAACCAGTAATAGCAATAATTTTGGCCTTAGAACGAAAACGGGCAGTCATAGCAAGCTTATTAAGAGAAGACAAAACATCTTCTACTAAAAAAACCGGAACAGATAATGATCCTATAGATTTAGCCATATTTTTTTTTATAACTACAAGAGAAGCTCCTTTTTGTACTGCACATGAGACAAAATCATGACCATCAAAATTATTGCCTTTTATGGCAAAAAAAGCTTCTTTAGGAGCAATAGAACGGCTATCTATTGAAATTCCCTGCACATAACCTTCAGGCATTTTTCCAGAATAACAACCCTGGATAGATTTAAATAAATCATGAAATGTCCATAAATTTTTCATGAAGAAAGTCCTAAAAGTTCACGTATAATATCACGATCAAAAGACATCTTCATTACTCCATTATTGACAATTTGTACCGTCTCCTCATCCCCCCTGCCTGCAACTACTAATACGTCTTCCTTTTCTAGCATTGATAAAGCTATACGTATAGCTTCTATTCGATCTCCCTCTTCAATAAATCCAGAAGATCCATCAATAATTTCAGTGCGTATTTTTTTAGGATCTTCAGAACGTGGATTATCATCTGTTACAATAGCAATATCAGATAAATCCATAGCAATTTTACCCATCATTTTGCGCTTTCCCTTATCACGATCTCCACCACAGCCAAAAACCACAATAATACGACCTGATGTAATAGCACGAATATTTTTCAAAACCATTTCAAGGGAATTAGGAGTATGAGCATAATCAACATAAATTCTACCCCCTTTGGGGCTTATACCAGTAAATTCAAAACGTCCAGGTACAATATTTAACTTGCCTAAACATTCAATAACAACAGGAATATCTATTCCTGTTGAAATACATAATCCAGCAGCAACTAAAGCATTGTATACTTGAAATTCTCCCTGAAGAGAAAAAGGGAAATCAAACTTCTTTCCTTCAATAGATATATTTATTTGTTGTTTGTCAAAAACATTACATATCTTTTTAAGACGGATAAATGTCCCGTTATATCCTACAGATAAAACACGACAACCAGCATTTTGAGCACGTTTTATGACTTCTTTAGAGAAATAATCATCTGCGTAAATAACAGCAGGATATTTCTTAGGCAGTAATTCTTCAAAAAGACGCATTTTAGAATTAAAATATGCCTGTTCAGTTAGATGATAATCTATATGATCACGACCTAAATTAGTAAAAGATCCTGCACTTAATTTAATTCCATCTAATCTATGTTGATCTAACCCATGACTGGATGCTTCAAGAGATACATGGGTCACACCATTAGAATATAAATATGACAATGCTTTTGATAGATAAACAGGATTAGGAGTAGTCAATCTATTATCTTGTGGTAAAATTGGAATGTTTTGCATAGGTCCAATTTGAAATGATGATAGACCAGAATATTGGCAAATCTGTTGCACAAAAGACGCTACAGAACTTTTTCCAGAAGTTCCTGTCACGGCAAATATTTTTTTAGGATGTTTGCCGTATAATTTAGATGAACAAATAGATAAAAACTTTCTTGTATTATCTACGAATAAAATAGGAACATCAGATTTGATATAAGATAAACAATCTTGTAATGAGTATTGATAAGATGCGATAATAGCATCGGCACCTTGTGCTATTGATTGTGGAATAAAGGAATGGCCATCTTCCTTATTTCCAATTATAGCTACGAACATATAACCTTTTTTAATATAACGGCTATCCGATGAAATTTCATTTATTTCACGTTCTCTTCGCTGAATTGAAAATGATGATAATTGATCTATAAGTTCTGGAAAATTATCATGTATCAAATCTTGTAATTGCAATACTATTCCCTTTAAAACAATGTTTTGAAAAATGTTTTATTAATACCATGATAATATCAAGAAAGAAGATAATAATCTGATATTTAATACACTTATCTTAAAAAAACGGGTTTTACACCAAGCATAGAAGCAGATCTACGAATAATACTTCCTACCATAGGAGCTACATTTATTCCAGCGGTAAGCTGATTGTTTTCTTTTATTTTTGGAGAATCCATAAAACTCAATACGACATACTGAGGATCAGTTATGGGGAAAACAGCAAGAAAAGAATTGAAATTCAATTCTTTTGAATATCTTTTTTTGACGACCTTTTGAGCTGTACCTGTTTTACCTCCTACTTCAAATCCCGCTACAAATGCTCTTTTCCCTGAGCCACCTATTACCCCTTCTCTCAATAAGGAACGCATTATTTTTACAGTGCTACTTTTTAAAACTGTACGCGATAATTTCTCCGCCTCTTTACGACTTCGAACCATAAATGTAGCTGGTATCAAATGACCTCCATTAACAAGAGCAGCTGCAGCAATTGCTGTTTGTAATGGAGTCGTAGACAGACCGTGTCCAAAAGAAATAGTTAATGAATGTATTCTCTTCCATTTTGACGGATAAGAAGGATCTTTAACTTCAGGTAATTCAGTGTCTGTTTTAGATAGCAAACCTAATTTATTCAAAAAATCTTTGTGTTCTTGAATTCCTAAAGCATCCGCGATTTTAGCCGCACCAATATTAGAAGAATATCGAAAAATTTCCGGAATAGTCATATTGCGATTTTTTGGACGAAAATCATTTATAATGTATTTACCTTCCTTAATAGGATAACGGGTATCAACAACATCTTTTATTGTAAACAAACCACTATCAATACCCATAGCAATAGTAAATGCTTTAAAAATTGATCCCATTTCAAATATTCCATAAGATACAAGATTGAGCCATCCTTCTTGTTTTTCTTTTGATATTTCATGGGGATCATGATCAGGAATAGAAACCATAGCTATAATCTCTCCTGTAGAGACATTTATTATAACTGTACCTGCTGATTCTGCATTATATTTTTTTCTATTTTCGACCAGTAATTGATGAACTATATTTTGAACACGCAAGTCAATTGACAATCTAACAGGAGGAAGATTTTTTTGTACTTTATTAATTTTTGAAGAGGTCGTTAATCCTTGTGTATCAATAAATTTTTCAATACCGCTAACGCCACGATTATCGATATCAACATAACCAACAACATGTAATGTATTAGATCCAGCGGGATAAAAACGACATTGTTCAGTGCGAAAACCCAATCCTGGAAGGCCAAGACCTAAAATCTGTTGTTTTTGCTTTGGAGATAACTTACGACGCAACCATTGAAATTTTGTTTTTGACAGTAATTTACGACGAATTACCTGATAATCAAGATCAGGAAATATAGTTTGCAGTTTTTCTATAATTTCGTCAGAAGAAATAATTTTATTAGGCTCAACATAAAGGGAAAAAGTTGGAATATCCGTAGCTAATATTTCTCCATTTCTATCAATAATATCAGGGCGCGATAAACTGTATTCTTCAACATCAATTGAATGAACATTATGTTCAAGTTTTATATTCCCATATTGGATCAATTTAGTGATAATAATAATACATGTCAAAATAAAGACTACTATAGTCATGGCAATGCGATTTTTGCTATGTCTAATGACCTCACAGCGTCTTTTTTGAAAGACATCATTGCTATCTTCTATATTCCGCAATGGGAAATTATCATTGTAAAGTAACATATTAATAAAACATTCAAAAACACGATAAAAGGAAAAATCATTTTAAAAGTACTACCATATCCGAAAATAAACTCATTTTTTTTGATGTTGTTGTATTTTAAATGTCTTTTTTGGAGAATCTAAGAGATCTTCCGAAAAAGGATGTTTTCTTTTCAACTTATTTAAATCATCATATGAAATAAGATTAATTGGATTAGTTGGTTGTAGTTGCAAGTCTTTTTGGTAAAGAACAACCAAATCTTTAATTCTATCAGGCTGAACCAATAACGCCAATTGTGCTTTAAGTAAATCAATATTATTTTGTTCTAACATAATTTTATGTTCTAATATTTTAAGCTCTTCTTTTTTCTTCTCTGCTTCATTTTTAATTGAATATGTAATAGTTATAGAAAAAATGATAATACCTAATATAATCAAATCAAATGTTTTAAACATGCTATCTCCTAAATTGAGAAAGTTCAGGTAATCTAGCTAAATGTGCAAAAGAACAGTTTTTAATTGATTTTGTTGAAGTACGAATTCCTGCACGTAACTTTGCAGAACGTGATCTCTTGTTAAACTCTATATCATCTTGAGTTGGAACAACAACTTTTTTAGTAATTGATTTAAAAACAGCAAGAGACGCATTGGGATCAATCATATGGCGCACAGTTGTTAATTTTCCTGAACGACTGGCAAAAAAATTTTTAACAAGACGATCTTCTAACGAATGAAAAGAAACAACTATTAATACCCCTCCACATTTTAGATATTTTTCTGCAGATTGTAATCCTTCAAACAATTCCCCAATTTCATTGTTCACAAATATACGCAGTGCTTGAAATGAACGAGTAGCAGGATGAATACGATAATTTTTTCCAACATAAACGGTATTTTGAATTAAAGAGGATAAATCTTCTGTTGTTTTAAAAAGTTTATGTTGACGACGTTTTACAATAGCATGTGCAATACGAGAAGCTTGCTTCTCCTCTCCTAGAATACCTAAAATACGTATCAAATCTTTTATATCTGCATGATTGACAACATTAGCAGCAGATACTCCAGAACAAGACATCCTCATATCTAATGGGCCAGGCTTTTGAAAAGAAAAACCTCGATGACCAAAATCAATTTGCATAGATGATACACCTAGATCAAAGACAATTCCATCAATCCCTTCATCTGGCACATAATCTTGTAATTTAGAAAAACTTGATTGGAAGAGAGAGAATTTTTCCTTATAATCTTGCATTGTTTTTTGTCCTCGAGCAACTGCAAATGGATCACGATCTAACGCAATAACATTAGATCCCATTTTACAAAATGCCCTGCTATATCCTCCAGCACCAAATGTTGCATCCAAAATAATCTTTCCTGGAGATGGATTAAGAAGTTCAATAACTTTTTCTAAAAGAACAGGAATATGATCATCTATTGTGCAATTAATATTTGATGATATATCTTTAGAAAATCTGGGTTTCATAACATATTTCCGAGGTATTTTTTTGAAAATCAAAGAAAGTATTTCTATTTATTATTTTTGTTAATCTTTTAAAAATTGTGGATTCCATAACTTAAATCCATTACTTATTCCCATAAAAGTATGATAATATTTTCAGTATCTTAAAAGGCAATTTATTACGATTAATGGACAGCTATTGCAAATATACAATAAATTATTATATAATCTATAGGAATAATGATAGATTGTAGTGAAAATATGTATGCTACTTTCGTCAAAATTTTATCTTTGCGTATCCTGACAAATATGCCTTAATATATATTTGAACAAGGAGTTATTATCTAAAGCTGCAAATTAGGAGATATTAATGATCTTTAAAATCATTGATGCTTACTACAATTTTACCACCAAATTTGTACGATATTCCTTGATTTTTTCAGGTGGTAGTTGCGCAATAAATGTTTTACTTATGAGCAAAGTGTAACTAGTTATATGTTATATACTACAATTCCCACGACTCCTTATTTGGATCAGAAGCCTGGCACATCGGGATTACGAAAAAAAGTTAAGGTTTTTCAACAAGATTCTTACGTAGAAAATTTTATACAATCTATTTTTAACACATTAGATTGCACAGAAAAAACGATAGTTGTCGGTGGAGATGGACGATTTTACAATCGTGTCGTAATACAGAAAATCATCAAGATAGCGGCTGCGAATGGTTTTGCCCGCATTATTATAGGGAAAGGAGGAATACTTTCTACTCCTGCTGTTTCACATATAATTCGCAAGTATAAATTTTCTGGAGGTATTATATTAACTGCGTCTCATAATCCTGGAGGCATTACTCAAGACTTTGGAATAAAATACAATACAAGCAGTGGTGGTTCAGCTTCTGAACAAGAAACAGAAAATATTTTTGAGGAATCAAAAAAAATAACTTGTTATCGAATAATGGAAATCGATGATATAGATATTGATCATATTGGGACAAAAGAAATAGCCAATATTACCATATCCATTATTGATCCTATAGAAGATTATGTTACATTAATGGAAAGTATTTTTGATTTTGATGAAATTCGTACACTTCTTAGCTTTGGATTTCGCATTGATATTGATTGTATGAATGCCGTAACAGGACCTTATGCAAAAGAGATATTGGAAGGAAAACTTGGAGCTCCTGCTGGTTCAGTAAGAAATTTTGTATCTTTAGAAGATTTTGGAGGACGTCACCCTGACCCTAATCTAATTCATGCAAAAGATTTATACGATCGAATGATGATGGATGATAGCGCTGATTTTGGAGCTGCTTGTGATGGTGATGGTGACCGCAATATGATTCTTGGAAAAGGAATATTTGTTAACCCTTCGGATAGTTTAGCTATTATAGTTGCCAATGCAGGTTTAATACCAGGATATTCAAATGGTTTGGTAGGTGTGGCACGTTCAATGCCTACTAGTACTGCTCTTGACCGTGTTGCTGAAAAACTTAATTTAAAACTATTTGAAACCCCAACTGGTTGGAAGTTTTTTAATAATCTGCTTGAAAAGGATATGGTTAGTATTTGCGGAGAAGAAAGTTTTGGTACTGGCTCATATCATTCTCGTGAAAAGGATGGTATTTGGTCTATTTTATTTTGGCTTAATATTTTAGCAGTTCGAGGAGAAAGTCTATCGGATATAGTGCATAAACATTGGGCTACTTATGGTAGAAATTATTATTCAAGATATGATTATCCCGATATTCCTACAAAGAATGCACAAGAATTCATCAACAACCTACGTTCCAGACTGAGCAATTTAATTGGAAGTTCATTTATTGGTAAAAGGATAGAAAAAGCTAGTGATTTTGTTTATACAGATCCAATTGATGGAAATATAAGCGAGAAACAAGGAATATACATTGTATTTGAAGATCTCTCCCGTATAATTTACCGATTATCTGGCACAGATACAAGTAATAGCACTATTCGCATTTACATAGAGTATTATGAACCAGATTCATTAAAAAACTCAAAGGATACACAAGAAATTCTTTCTGAACTTCTAGAAGTATCCCAATTAATTTCTTATCTACATTATTATATAGGAAATAAAGACCCTCTAATTGCTTCATAATCTATTTATTTCTTTTATTTTAGATAGAATAAGAAACTATTTTTAAATAAGAAAAATATTTTCTATACTTAAATATAAATAATTAAATTAATTTTATTTAATGATATATAATATTAAAAACAAATAATAAATTTTAAATTATTATTAATATATAATACACCATAATTATACTTATAATTTGAATTATAAATAAATTTATTATGGAATAATATTAAAACAATGTTTTTGTTCAAAAAAAACAAAATATTACATAAATTTTTCTTCTTTCTAAATAATAAGAAAGGGGTTATTTATATTATAAGTTCATTTATATTATTTGTATGCTTGATTTTTATAGCTGTTGCTATAGATTTTTCATATATTATGTATACAC
>NZ_JAAEJX010000022.1:0-1811 GCF_036858155.1 Candidatus Liberibacter brunswickensis
AAATTTGTAAGCCCAAAATGAGCTTTTGGTATTGTAGAACAAAGAGCTTACATAGATGTTGACCTATTGTGATGAAATTTTACATTTGTTTTTGGGTTCAGCCAAGCATGCAACCGTAGCAAGTTCATAAAAATTGGTTAACCTTTGAGGCCATGGTGCCCCTTCTTTTTCTGAAAACGACATCAAAATTGGATAAGAAAGAACTGTAGAAGTTATGGCGGTGACAAGGATTTGTACACAGACAAACAGACATGCCAAAAAATGGACTTCAAATGGCCAAAAAGGCATTACCCAATATTTTTTTTTTTTTTTTAAGTTTGATTATTCAAAGGCCAACATCTATGTAAGATCTTTGTTCTACAATACCAAAATCTCATTTTGGGCTTACAAATTTTGAAATTGGGGACATCAAAGAAAATATCAAGAAAAAGTGAAAACAAAGCTTCAAACAACCTTTGGTTATTGAAGCAATAATATTCTAACATGAAATGACAATTGAAAGCTTTTTTTCCACAGTCATTATTGTTATTTGAATATACAAACCTCTCCATCCAATTCCAGGACAAGTCTCAAGACACCATGAGCAGCAGGATGCTGAGGACCAAAGTTGATCACCATGTTTTTAATCTGCTTTTCAACAGGCACCAAATTGTTAGGATTCCAATTGATGATTTTCCATTTTGTATCAGCTTGGTCAGGGTAAAGTACAGTGTACTTCAACTCTTCATAGTATCGGGCATCTGGAAACCATCTGTCTCCATTTTTTTTCCTGAGAAAAATATACAAGGTCTTGCAGATTTAAGTTAATGTCCAATAATTGAGATACTTTCTGTACCTATTGCTAAGAACACAATATAAAAGATGTTGCAGATTTAAGTTAATGTCCAATAATTGAGATACTTTCTGTATTGCTAAGAACAAAATTTGCATTGCTTCCCATATCAAAGGAAGAAGAAGAATAATTCCAACAAAAAATACATTTGAGATTTAACTCATTGCGCACCATATCATGGCTACCATGACATGGACTTTGAACTTTCATTGTTATTTAAATGGTACTTAATTTTAAATCAGGTTTTCTGGAGTGCAGAGTTTTTGCTCAATTTTCTGTCAACCTTGTGTACCCAATATTTGTGTGTGGGCACAATAAGAACAGAATGCAGCTAACACCAGCAGTCTTAAATAAAGCATTTCCCATGTGAAGTGAGCTGAGAAACAAACTGGAAATCTAGGTACCTACTTTGTTTAAATTTTGTTGTTGGGGCACAGGGCTGGGTTGGGTTATTTAGAAAGCAAGCTATCTCAAAAATGCAAGCTTTCTTCACACTGCCATTGTATTTTGGTCCGTACACAGTGGCAACTATTATGACATATTGATCTTAAGGGACTTCATGTCATGTTACAGGACACTCAAAATTTAGTTTTAACTGGTCCAGTATATACTGATGATTATGGTGAGTTATTGTGAGTAAGTTAATTAAGTGATAAAATCATTTACAATGAACCGTATGTGATTTTGGAAGTTGTTTTACTCAAAATCACTCCAGTGTTTGTCCAAGTGTTTACATGAGTGACATCATAATTTTGACTGTTTCAGTTTTACTAAGATTCTAGCCATGCATGACGGGATCATCAAGCATAAATTACCTGGAGAGAGCATTTCCTATCTTCCTGTATTAAAAACTGCAAGCAAAATAAACTGGTGAGTAACACGACTTTCCTTATCTTAAAAGATACTTTTAGGATATGGCAATTTGGCGAGATAAATCACGGTGAAAGTAAAAATTAAGAAGAAATGGATGTAATTATCG